>JBMNSJ010000032.1:0-24785 GCA_050945135.1 Raoultibacter sp. | reverse complement strand
GAGCTCTCTTCTCGTTATGTGGTGGCTTCATATTCCGTTACCGTCTCAAAGACTAATTACGCACCGTAAAGTATGTCAAAGAGTTTCTGGTAACTAGTTGCCCATTCCTCGTTTGGCTTATAGAGGAAGTATTCTTTTTCGAGGGTGATATAAGTGTCGTTCTTGACTGCATCAAGCGTAGCCCATGCAGGATTAGCTGCAGTAGCTTCCTCAAGATTCTTCATGGCAGCAGCATCATCGTTACCCATAGGAACCACCAAGATGTAATCAGGGTTCATTTCGATAACTGACTCAAGACTAAAATCACGCAATAAGCTGGTATTTTCATCTGCCAAGTTTTTGGCACCAAGCTCTGCTAACATCGCTCCGGTCATGCTCGAAGAATTTTGTACGCGCGTACCACCAGAATAGGTGGTCATCAAAAGAACCGAGGGAGCCTCTCCTTCTACCTGACCAGCCTCTGCAATAAGAGCATCTATCTTGTCTTTAACAGCAAGGCCGTTTTCTTGATACAAATCTTCGCGGTCATTAATGTTGCAGCAGATTTCAAGCATGCGGAGGTAGTCTTCGAAAGTGGTCACCGTAAAGTACGCCGTCTTTATGCCTGAGGCTTCAAGCGACTCTCGTAAATCTGTCTGACTCGCGGCACCATCTTTGCCAGTAGAAGAACCCGTCATTATCACAAAGTCTGGCGAAAGCGCGATAATCTCTTCCAAGTTAGGGCTCGTAAAATCCCCCACCGTTGAAAGGCTCTCTGATTCCTCGATGTAACCATCAAATGCATCTTCGGATACCCCCACAAGAGTTCCCCCTGAAAGCTGCCAGATATCTGCAAAGCTTCCCATGCACGCAACAACACGCTCGGGCTTGCTAACGGAAACCTCATTGCCTAAATCATCGGTAAATGTATAGCTTGACTCTTGGCTTGATGATTCTGCGCTGGAGGTATTCGATTGCGAACACGCCGTGGCAAGAACAAGGAAGCAGGCCAAAAGACCTATAACTAAGAGCGAAGTAAAAGCCTGTCTGGTAATACGAGTGGTTTTCATAGTTTCCCTTTCTAATGCCTTCTCTATGCTGGTATTTCGAGCTGCTTGCCATGGGCACAGTACTCATCGCAAGCTAAAATATCGCCTTCGTGGTAAAACGCAGCGCGTGCCCGGCATCCGCCGCAGGCTTTTTTGTAGTCGCATACGCCGCAGGCACCGCTATATGCCTCGGTGCGTAGTTTTTCAAACACATCACTTTCGCGCCAAATCGTATCGAATCCTTGCTTGCGCACGTCTCCTGCTTCTTCGGTCATATAGGCACAGGGACGTACGATACCCTCAGACCCAATCACGCAATAGGTAAGACCCGCTAAGCATCCTCTTGAAAAACGTGTTTCAACGCCTAGCTGCTGTGCAACTCGAGTGAATTGCGGAGCGCAGGTAGGTTTAACATCAATTCCAACCTCGCTTTGCTTTTTCATGATTGAACGAAGAAGTACCTCATTCTCAGCAACGGCAAGTGAAGTTTCTTCTATATATTTGCCGCGCCCAACAGGAATCAAGAAGAAGATATAGTGCGCAATGGCGCCTATTTCTTCAGCGAAATCGGTAATGTCACAAATCTCTGGCTTGTTCCAATCAACTACCGTCGTGTGCAACTGAAACGGAAGTCCCGCCCTCTTGCAATTCTCAATGCCTGCCATGGTAAGAGCATGCGCGTTTTCGAGACCACGAAACTCATCGTGTTTTTCTGCGTCAAGGCTGTCGACGCTGATACCCATCGCCATCGCTCCGCATTCTTTTAACCTACGGGCGACATCTTCGGTAATCAAGGTGCCGTTTGTTCCAAAAACCGGACGCAAGCCTTGCGAAGCAGCGTATGAAACCAGCTCAAAAATGTCTGGTCGAAGCAGCGGCTCCCCTCCTGAAAAAATCATGATCTTGAAACCTGCCAAAGCAATTTCATCAATCATTTTCTTGGCTTCGCTTGTTGTAAGCTCTTTTTCCTGCTCTTCGTCAGCATCTTGATAGCAATGTTTGCATTTTAGATTGCACTCGTTTGTAGTCATCCATGAAACTATCATGAGGCCCCCTTCGGCTCCTTTGACTTTTCTTCTTGGTTTTTGGTGACGCTATCGATCTGTTCGTCTTATGCGTGGTTAGCGTTATATGCCTTAACTACCTGCTCTAGATGGCTCGACACAGCTTTGCGCAGTTCGTCGAAAGATCCATCTTTGTGTCTATGAGGAACGGTGTTTTCCATCAAAATGAAATTCTGATCTACCGAAAGTGCCTGTTGCGATTCATCCATCCCAAGGTAGCGTTGCGCTAAATCAAGATTTCGAGGACTGTCGATAGCCTCGTCTTCTGACATCAAACGAATAGTATCTGCAATAAGTTCGTGCCATTTTGACACGGTTTCTTCGCGACCTGTATCTGAGTCTTCTTCGGTATCAAGCTCATCTTCGTGAATGCAGGTAAGACGCCAGAAGAACTGGCTATCATCTTGGCGCTCCTCGATTGTTTGAGCCATATCTTTCCAATCGATACCAGAAGCATTCTGCTCTTTCTTATCTAGAAGTGCTCTAATTGTTGTGAGACGCTTAAAGATTTGCTGAAAGCTTTTTTCAATCTCATCCATCTGTCGATCAGTGAGCTGATGAAAGGCATCGGCATCCTGAGAAAGATGCGTACTTTCTTTAATTTCGGCTAGAGAAAGACCTAAATACTTCAGGGTGAGAATCCGATAAAGATCCTTCTCGTTCTCTTCTGTATATAAGCGTTGGTTTTGAGGCCCCTTTGCCGAAGGCGAAAGCAAACCCTGCTGGTCATAGTATTGAATTGTACGAACTGTCACACCTACTCGATGTGCCAGCTCTCCTACCATAAGATATTCCGGCTCAGCCATCAATTGCTCCTTAATCATATGAGGTCTTCTCGTCTTATGTCTTATTTTCTTCCCAGAAGACACATTAGAAGAATAGGTGATGACGTAACGTCATCGTCAATAAAAGATGCAAAGCTACACATGGTATTGATAGAATTCAGCGGGGAACGGGCAGACCCAGAATGTATGGCACCGAAAAGCAGTGTCGAGAGCAAGCCCGGCAAGCCGACTTGCAGCCCAAAGAAGATGTTTGAGCAGACTCGCAAGGCTGCAAAAGACAACAAGAGCCGATGAAGTGATTCACCGGCTCTCAGCTTTAATGGGTTACGACGATTAACAGATTATCGCAATTAACTAGTCGATATCGCCAAACTCGAAGCTGTCGTCAGCATCGCCAAATCCTGAAAGATCTTTATCGACACGTGAAGGTCGTGGGGTTGCTGGAACAACCATAGAAGAAGCTTTCGCTGGTGGCGTGGTATACGTTGCCACCTGAGGTGATGGCGATTGATGACTAGGCGCAACCTTTGGACGATCGTGCGAAGGACGAGCATGCGCACTCGCTGAAGGCACGGTGCCACCCAAATCAGACAGTTTCTTCGAAGCGTCTGCAATGAAATCTTTTAAGATGAGCTGGTAATCGCCGCGTGTTTCTTCGCGATCAGCTTCAAGGGTAGAAATCTCTTCGAGTATCCGTTGCTTCTCGTTGTTTGCTTTGTCAAGAATTCGCTGTGCTTCATCTTCGGCATCTTGGCGAATCTGAGCTGCATCTTGATTTGCATTTTCGATAATCTCGTCGGCAGAACGCTGTGCAATAATAAGTGCTTGCGCGATTGCGTTATCGTTAGCCTTCTTCTCTTCAAGCTCGCGTTGAAGACCGGCGATAATTTCGTCCTTCTCGGCGATTTCGTCTTCGGTAAGCGCACTAGATGGCGAGCTATCGAAGCCTGCGAACTTGTCGTCGTCGGCTATTCCTTCGAGCTGTGCGATGGTTGCGTTCATTTCGTCTACCTCACTGGAAAGACGCTCGAGGAACACATCGACTTCATCGACGTCATAGCCCTTACGGTCAATTGAAAATGTATGATTTTGTATATCAGATGAAGTGATTGCCATTTAGTTCCCCTTCACGTTCCTTGCCAACATGACTAACATTGTATGACCTAGAAAATTCCCACGATCAAACGTACTCCAAATTGTAATACAAGCAGGGCAACAATGGGGCTGATGTCCACTGTTCCTCCAATTGGTGGGATGAATTTTCTAAATAAATTAAGATATGGATCGCAAATCTTACCTAAAAATTCATAAACGTCGACAACAATCTTGTTGTTCATCGGAAACCACGACATCAGAACATAGACAAAAATAATCATCGAGTACACGTTGCATAACGAAATCAGTAAGTACACTATTGTTGACACGAGGCTAACTCCTTAGATCGCTGCACAGCTGCAGCGACACCTTGACTAAACACATTATCAAAACCTGCAACTTCCATCGCAGCAAGCGCCGCTACCGTAGTTCCTCCAGGACTGCTTACCGCTTTTCGCAACTCCTCTGGGCTTTGCTCGGTCTGCGTAAGCTGAAGCGCCGTTCCAAGAACCGTTTGCAAAGCAAGTGAATCTGCGAGCGTTCGAGGCAAACCTTGGCTTACTCCGGCCTTAACCAAAGATTCAATCATAGCGGCTACATATGCTGGCCCCGATCCAGAAAGCGCACAGGCGGCATCCATCAGGCTCTCATCCACAATATCGGCAATACCTAAGCAAGAGAACAAACTGCGAACCAAATCGACATCTGCATCGTTGGAAGTGGCAGACCGGCATACCACCGACGCTCCAGCTCCAACCACCAAAGGAAGATTTGGCATAACCCTCACAAGGCGCGATTCTTTCGGTAAGATATCCACGAGCGTATCTGTCTCAACACCGGCAGCAATGGAAACGTATAATGCTTTACTCAAAGCTTCCAGGCCGGATACCTGCTCGACAGCCAAACGCAATACCTGTGGCTTAACTGCAAGAATAACGATATCGGCAGCGCGAAGTTGCCTTACATCAGAAACACACAGCACGCCGTAAGTATCCTCAATATATTTCTGCCGCTCTTCGGAGTGTTCGACTACGCTAAAGTTTTTTGCACTCAGCTGATTAGCGGGCTCCTCGCCAGAAGCAATCCAGCCTCCCAGCAGGGCTTCTCCCATTTTTCCGCATCCTACAAACACGATGTGAGCAGAATTTAAATCGGTGCTCATGCGCAACCTAGACCTTCATGCGCACTTCGCGCATCTCTTCTTCAGATAAAGCACGACCGCGATTAACCACAAAGACTTTATCGGCTATGCATTCCACGCTTGCATCGAGAGCACTTGAAACGCCAAATGCAAAGTCGAGAATTCGTTTAGCTAAATGATCTTGCGTGTTTACCAATCCGAGGACCACAACATCGCCAGCCTTCAGGCTTTTGGCTATCTTTTCGACCTCCGCATAGCTTATCGGCTTAAGTACCGTTAAAGAACGCGAAGGGTTGTGAGAGGTAACCCCAGCGCCCGAATAGGCATCGTAAGGGTCGTAAGAGCGCGCAGGAGGACCCGATACTGAAGCGCTGGAAGAAGTAAATGAACTGGTAGAATCAAGTGCTGCATCGTAACCAGAAGAACGTGTGTGCTGAGGAGCAATATCGCTCGTATCCGTGCTTCTCATATAGTCTGAGGCGCGTTCTACTTTACGAAAAGTGCCCGATTGAAATGAACGTGGTGCTGAGGTAGGGGCATAAGCACTTTGCACGCTACTTGGTTGACGAGCTGGCAAAGGGTCTCGGTTGAGGCTCTCTGGAATCTGTGTGCGAGCACGAACATCATCTATTGAAACTAAGCGAGGACCACTGCCTTCATTATGGGTGCTCGAATATCCCGATCGCCTTGATGAGCTTCCGTAATCGCCGTACGAATCATCGTAGTCTTGGCCGTAGCCTCCCCCGTCACCAAAATCATCATCGTATCCAGCCTCGTCATAATACCCATCATCATATTGATCGTCTCGCTGATCCCCTGCGAAACCGAGTTTATTCTTAATATCGTCTAGTACTCCCATATGAAACGTTCCTATCCTTGGTAGCTCAGTGGCTCCTACACCACCCATTTACTGAGGCTGCCTCAGGCTTACCTCTTGCTTCTTTTTAGCTCTTCGAAAACGAGTCATCAAAGATGGCTCTGCCTACACGAACTATGGTAGCGCCCGCCTCAATAGCTTGACGCCAATCTTCACTCATGCCCATAGAAAGCTCATGCAAACCATGGTCTTCCATGCTACCAGAAAACCGTTGCTGCATATCACTGCGCAACTCAGCTAAAGAATCAAAACACTTCCGAGCCCTATCTGCATCACCCTGCGGTGCCATCGTCATGAATCCCTTGACTCTGATATGTTCAAACTCGATAGCCGAAGCGATAAAATCCTCTACTTGTTCTGGCGCAAGCCCTGCTTTGCTTTGCTCACCCGAAACATTAACCTCAACAAGAATCTCTTGAATCTTTTTTGCCTTTTGAGCTGCAGTATCAAGTGCCGCTAGGTGCTGCGGTTGATAAATTGAATGAATGAGGCTTGCGCATGACACTATTTCAGGAATCTTGCGTGATTGAACGTTTCCAATAAAATGCCACGTTGCCTGGGGAAAGGCGCGCTGCTTTTCTCCTAGACTATCGGGGCGATTTTCTCCAAAGTCGCAAATCCCAACAGAAACCGCTTCCTCAATTGTGCTTAATCCTACGGTTTTAGAAACTGCTACCAGTCTAAGCTCTTCGGGGTCTCGCCCAGCCGACACACAACAGCGGGCGATTTCGTCAAGAATCGTATGGTAACGTGCAGACAAAGTCATTCAAACTCACATTCTTATCGCGAAAGCGCCGTGACGACCACAAACGCCTTCTTGGGCTCTATAGGAAAAGAAAAGATTATTGTTACACATAGTGCAAATCCCAAGATCGGCAACTCGCGTATCGGAGACGCCGAGTTTACAAAGAGAGAGAATTATCGCTTTTGCAAGATCAATATGACAAGAATCGCGTACGCAAGCATCGCCGAACTGGTTTTTGAACTGTGTCAAAACCTCTGAAGAAACCTCAAAGCACTCAGCATGAATATACGGACCTATATAAACGTTGTACTGATCTGCCTCAACCTGCTGACCTGCTTCAGCATCACACTCCATGAGGCGAAGCAGCGAGCTACCGACAATTTCTTGCACAACACCTCTCCATCCAGCATGAACAACAACAAAACGTCTTGTGGGCGAGACGATAATAACGGGAACGCAATCGGCAAAACACAGAAGCGCTGCAACTCTATCTTTCTCAATCAGGACCGCGTCAATACCTTCGTCGTTTTTCTCATTCAAATACTTGAGAGGGTTATCCTCATCAGCAGCAATGTGACACAAAAAATTTCCGTGCACCTGGCGAGGTACGAGACAGGGTGCGTCTTCCACTTCGAAAGACTGCATGAGGATGCGTCTATTTTCTTGTGTTATCTCAGGTGAATCATCGGTATTTATTCCAAGATTAAGAGATGCAAACGCACCCGAACTAAGCCCACCGGCTCGCTCGGTAAAAGCAATGCGAAGTGCGTGTTGTTCGAAGAGTGCTTGGTCGGTATAAGCGCTTATAGATGCAAAACGACCCCTGGACAGTCGCGGTAACGGCAGTTCAAGGGTCGCAGTCATGATGCTTAAAAGTACTAGCGTTGACGTTTCAAGAAATCTGGGATGTAATCCTCATCTGCAAAACGGTTGCTTGGTGTTGTAGTAAAGTTTGGAGGATTATAGCTTGGAGCAGGAGCTGCTTCTTGAGCTGGCTCGGTAGGAGCAAATAAATCGTTGCGAGAGAAATCCATCGCTGATTGCTGTGCGCCGGGCTTAAATCCTGTTGCAATAACAGTAATACGAACTTCATCGCCCATATCATCATCGACAATTTGACCGTAAATAATGTTTGCATTTTCGTCAGCAAAAGCCTCGACGGTACGAGCTGCCTCATCAACCTCAGCTAAGGTGAGCTCAGAATTACCCGCAATCGAGAACAGTACGCGCGAAGCACCAGCAATAGATGCCTCGAGCAACTTAGAGCTTGTTGCCTGTTGCGCTGCATCGAGTGCACGGTTTTCGCCAGAAGCAACACCGATACCCATCATTGCAGTACCAGCATCTTTCATGACGGTGCGAATGTCTGCAAAGTCAAGGTTAATCAAACCAGGGATGGTAATTAAATCGGTAACGCCTTGTACGCCTTGGCGCAAGGTATCGTCTGCAATGCGGAAAGCATCAAGCATGCTTGTTTTGCGTTCGACAATCTCGAGAAGACGATCATTGGGAATCACAATGAGGGTATCAACTTTTTGACCCAAGAAATCAGTTCCCTGTTCAGCCTGGTTGCGACGAAGGCGTCCCTCGAAGCTAAATGGCTTAGTAACAATTCCGACAGTAAGAGCACCGATTTCATCACGGGCGATTTCTGCGACAATCGGGGCAGCACCTGTTCCCGTTCCGCCACCTTCACCGGCAGTGATAAACACCATGTCGGACTCTCCGAGAGCTTCACGAATCTCGTTGCGACTCTCTTCAGCGGCTTGCGCACCTACTTCGGGGTTTGCACCAGCACCGAGACCTCGGGTTAACTCTTCACCGATATGAATCGTTTTATCGGCGTCGGACATAAGCAGAGCTTGTCGGTCGGTATTGATAGCGATGAATTCTACACCTTTGATTCCCGCCTCGACCATGCGATTAACCGCATTCGTTCCGGCGCCACCAACTCCTACTACTTTGATGACCGCCAAATGCTCAGGACCTAAGTTTGTTGGCATGTTTTCCTCCACAAATGCTGCGTTTATGTATGCTGCGTTTCTTATTAATTTGTGCATTTATGCACGTTGGGGTTATTTTACACGATGTCAAGCTCTTTGCAAATTACACGTTTACGAAACACAGAGAAGCTAGAAAACTCCTCGTATCAGCTTGGATGGCAATTTCGTCGTGCATACCAAAGAGACCCAGCTGCGCCCGCAAGTAACTATAGATTAGCCTGTGGCGCGCCAGGTGGGCTTATCAACAATTCTTACATTAATATAAGCTATCTGATCAGGGTGTTCTTGCATAAGCTGAAGACATACCCGTTCCTTTTCACGAATATCTTCGGCAGAACCAAAGGCAATTTCCACTCCATTTTCTAAGATGAGTGTCGTGGTTTCGGTGCCTGTTGCTGAAACAATTTTGACCTGGTCTGAAAGACTCGTGGTCATGCCCTGGACGATGGTTAAAGCATTGTTTACATTTTCATCGGAGCAATTTTGGCCCACTTCGGGCTTTATTCCGTAAGGAACGCCGGTAATCCTCAAAACAGAGGCAGCATCCTCATAAACTTTCATGCTAATCTTGCTTGCTTCCTCAGAATTTTCAGGTGGAATATACATCAACCATGTTCCGTCAGCGGCAATTGCCCAATTTTTATTTTTCTGCGCGTCATCTGCCGGAACCTCTACGACAGCAGCAATCTTTCGTTCGGTGATATTGAGCTCAAGAGTATCAGGAAAAACTCGATTAACTCCTACATCTTGAACCCAAGCTTCCTGGTAGAGGCGTGATTTTATACCTGCCTCATCGACGCGTAAGAGCGTTGTTCCCGCAGGCACTGATGCAAGTTCTGTCATCTCGGTAGCTGTCAGATATTCAACACCCTTGACCTCAACTTTTTCGATAGTAAATACCGAAGAGTTGTAGAGAACCAAGCCGCCAATCAATAAGGCAATGATCGCTGTCAGCGCAATGCCAATACGAATAACATAGCGTCGATACGATTTTTGAACTCGATGAGCACGACCGCCTTGGTTGATATCTCCCACACGAACTGAGGTCAGACCTTGCTGATTCGAGCTTTTCCGCTGAGGCGGACGCGAAGAGGCACCGCGAGGTGCGCGCGTGGACGCACTCCGATTAGACGAAGAGCGTGGCTGCGTTCGTCTCTGAGAAGAACTGTTTCCTTGAGTGCGCGAATTTCTGTTACGCGAACCCGAGGAACCTGACCTCCGGTTGTAATTCGATGCCATAGGACTCTTTAACCTTTTCCTGTACCAACACAATCAAATCGACCACATCACGTGCTCGTGCGCCGCCGGTATTAACAATAAAATTTGCATGGAGTTCAGAAACCTGTGCTCCACCTATCGCAAAGCCCTTCAATCCGACCTCTTCAATCATAGCTCCCGCCGAATGCTGAGGGGGATTTTTAAACACGCTTCCGCACGAAGGAAGATTTAGGGGCTGAGACTTTTTGCGTTTTGCGAGCTGCGCCTCCATTTTCCCGCGAATATAGCTTGTCGGATTAGACTCTACGGCAATCTCACATTCAACAATGACCTCTTCAGGTCCAAAGGAGCTTGAGCGATACGACCACTCAATATCACTCCCCAAATATCGTTTTAGACCTTGTCCAGGCACAAAAGTTGTGACCGATATAACTCGCGACCCTATCCATTCATCGCGGCTTCCTGCATTCATACGCAAGGCTCCGCCTACCGTCCCCGGTGTTCCGACAGCAAACTCAAGACCTGCTAAAGAGCGCTTGAAGGCTTCCTGAACAAGAGTGCCGAGCGTGAAACCAGCGCCCACAATAAAGCACGAACGCTCCTCATCAAAAACGTAAGAACGGAAATCATCGCCTAAGGTAATTACTACCCCAGCAAAACCTTCGTCAGAAACTAAGAGATTGCTTCCTTTTCCCACTATGACCCATTCGATGAGGTTTTCTTCGCAGACAGAGAGCAAATCTGTAAGTGCGCTTAAAGTAAACACCTGCACGTAAAAGCGCGCATTGCCTCCGATGCGATAACTGGTATGTCGAGACATAGGCTCGTTCGGATACACGTCACCTTCAAAAGATCCATCAACAAGAAGCTGCTGTAGTGCGTTTGTATGCTGGGCTGTCATAGTGGAGCGTTTCTCTTCTCTTACTCTATCGGCGATTATGCGTCTTTTCTTTGTTGCTGATCTTTCAAAGCAGCAATCAATTGGGGGCCTATCGCCGTAACGTCGCCTGCACCCATCGTAAAGACAAGATCGCCTTCTTTGAGATTGTCTACTAAATAGGGAACCAGCTCGACGCGGCGAGGGAGATACACCATGCTTGGGTGCCCGGGGTGATCGAGTATGACATTCATAAATGTTTTGCCCGAAATTCCCGGTATTGGCATCTCGCCGGCAGGATATACATCCATAAAGACAACTGCATCTGCGTCATCAAAGGATCGACTGAACTCTTCTTTTAAAACCTCGGTGAATAATCCAACACGAGAATAACGATGAGGCTGAAACACCACATATACGCGCTTGTACCCAAGCTTGGTTGCGGCTTTGATGGTTGCTTCAATCTCGGTAGGATGGTGAGCATAATCATCAACCACCGTTATGCCACCAACTTCACCGATGACATCAAAGCGGCGCTTTACACCTTTAAAGGTACTCATTGCCTGAGCTGCATCCTTAACAGGGAGTCCCAGTGCCCATATCAAACCAAGGACACCGGCAGCATTCAGCACATTGTGACGTCCGGGGTTTTGCGCAATACAAACCTCTACCTGCTCTTTATCAGGCAAGGTCAATACAAAGGTGCTTGCAATGCCTTGCTGCTCATAATTCTCAATCGAAACATCGCAGTCAGACCCAAAACCGTAACGGTAAAACTTTACCTTTGTTCGCTTCGCAAGTTCGACTAAAGGCTGGTCTTCGCCACACACCAGGCAAACACCATCTTCGGGCAAAGAGGAGATGAACTCTTCGAATTTAGTAAAAATTTCACTAAGATCGCTATAGTGATCCAAGTGATCAGCCTCAATATTGGTAACAAGAATTGCGCTTGGATCGAGATAGGTAAACGATTTATCACTTTCGTCTGCTTCGACCACATAATAAGATCCTGAACCGGATCGCGCATTGGTTGCATAGGCTTGCACCATGCCGCCAATAAGAAAGCTCGGGTTTTCGCCCATCGCATCAAGAGTACTAGCGAGCATCGACGAACTGGTTGTCTTGCCATGGGTTCCTGCTACTGCAAGTGTCTTTTTTCCGACACCCAATGCAGCAAGCATTTTTGCACGATGCCAAATTTCGCGATTCTGTTCTTTCGCAGCAATCAGCTCGGGGTTATTCTCGAGAATTGCCGTGGATACCACCACAACATCTGGCTCTACCTCAGATATACTTGCTTCGCTGTGCCCGACAAATACTCGAACACCTGCTTCTTCTAACTGCTTCGTATAGCGACTCTCACGCAGGTCAGAGCCGCTTACCTGCATGCCCTGATCGTGTGCTACGCGCGCAATGCCGCTCATGCCAACTCCACCGATTCCAATGAAGTGAACTCGTCTAATTTCCTTATTCGTCATTAACTTCCTCAACCTGGATTACATATCCGAGCTATTGTACCCATTGATTCATGTATGCGTTGCCGCTATCACAACATCTGCCAATCTGACAGCTGCATTCTCTGTCTTAAACTCTGCTGCCGCCTCTTTCATACTCTGTCGAACCCTTGCATCTTCGATTAAGCGAAATAAAGCTTGCTCGAAAGCTACGGAATCGAGATCGTCATCAGCAACCATGAAGGCAGCCTCTCGTTCGATGTAGGCTTTCGCATTGGTGGTTTGATGATCTTCGGTAGCAAAGGGAAATGGAACAAGTATGGCTGGAATCTTGCGTGCAGATATTTCTGCGAGCGATGTAGCCCCCGCTCGCGCTACCACAATATCTGCCGCAGCTAACACCTCGCCCATGCGATCTTGATAACCAAAAACCTTCCAACGCTCTTGCTGGCTCGCATTGAGCGCAAGGCTATCAACAACGGTTTCGTATTCCTTGGGGCCAGTCAAATGCACAATAAAAAGATTCTCGTGAGCCAAAAGGCGATCTTTTAGCTGGGTAATTGCCGAATTTATATGCCGAGCCCCCAAGCTCCCCCCAAACACAAGAAGCATCAAAGCATCCGCAGGAATCTCGAGATAGCTTCGACCCTCTTCACGTTTTGCAGTGAGCACCGAATTTCGCACAGGGTTTCCCGTGAGCTGCACTTTGCTTTGATCAGAGACATGTGAGGCCGATTCTTCATACGTTACGGCAACACAAGCAGCCTTTCGAGAAAGGTATTTGTTTGCCAAGCCCATAACCGAATTTTGCTCGTGAATTATCAAGGGGATATTCATACTTAGCGCAGCTCTTCCAACAGGAATGCAAACATAAGCCCCAAATCCAATAACTGCATCAGGCTTAATCTCTGCAAGCCACGCCTTTGCTTCCTTGGTGGAACGAAGCATGTTTGAGACTGCTTTAAAAATTGTACTTGGATGGTTTCGATTAAAGCCAGTGGTATTAAATGCTTTGAAGGGAATCTGCGCCTCGGTAACAAGCCGCGCCTCAACGCCGCGAGGGGTTCCCGCAAAATAAACCTCATGGCCCCGTTTCTGCAGCTCTTCACAAAGAGCAAGCGCAGGATATATGTGCCCGGCTGTTCCGCCTCCTGACAAAATGAACCTCATGCGCCTCATCTCCTATCCCAAAAACGTCCATCCACATACGCCACAGAAAATTCTCGTGACCGAGCAGATGAAGTTTCTCGCCTACCCCGCGTAAAAGGCTCGGCTTCGTGGCTCGTAAACTGCCTCGATCGCCCACCTGATCTCGAATTATTTCTTGCGCGAACCACACGCAAATCATTGCGACGCTGCTCATACACACTTAAGGTGTTTGACCCTTGCGAAACCGACAGAATAAGTCCGAACATGATAAGAGAAGCCATCAACGAAGAGCCTCCCGAGGATATAAACGGCAGCGGCTTTCCCGTCGTAGGCAATACGCCGATTACGCATCCAATATTAAGGAATGCCTGAAACACGATCATCGCCGTAAGCCCGCCCGCAAGCATCGTGCCAAAGCCATCTGGCGCAGATTGAGCAATTTTGAGACCTGCATACAAAAAGACGATGAAGAGAACAATCACAATCAACGCGCCAATGAGCCCTAGCTCTTCGCCAATGATTGCATAAATGAAATCTGTCTCAGACATAGGAAGATACAAAAACTTCTCACGAGAATTACCCAGTCCCACGCCGAAAAGCCCTCCTTGTGCGAATGCATAGTAGGAATGAATCAACTGATATCCCGTTCCAAGTCCGCCTTCGCCATCATCCCAGGGGTTCAGAAAAATAAAACGATCGGCACGATAACCAATTGTTGAAGCAAAAATTACTGCAATCAATCCTGCTGCCAGAATTCCTAAGATAAGCTTCAGGGGAATCTCGCCAAGCCACAAAACCATGAGAATACCCACAAAGCAAATGAGCGTGGTTCCAAGATCTGACTGTAAAAAAAAGATGAGCATAAGTGGCATAAACACCAACACGAAACCCTGTACAACAGCAGTTTTCAGATCGATTTCGCCATTGCGCAGCTCAAAGATAATCCGTGCAGTCATAATCATGAATACAATTTTTGCGAACTCTGATGGCTGCAAACTAAAGGGACCAATATCAACCCAACGCGTGGCACCGTATCCTTCGTTTCCGATAAGCGCCACCAGCAATAATAAAAATACCGCCAAGCCCCACACAAGCCAGGATAAAGGACCGAGCCAGATGTGGTAGGGAATCAATTTCCAAATTACGACACAGATTACGATTCCTACCGCAGCGTATATGAGTTGCTTTACGAGATAGCTCTCGGTACTCAAGCCCTCGTTTAAGGCCACAATTGAAGAGGCCGAATACACCATCACGAATCCTAAGAGCAACAAGGCAAGTGTTGCGATAAGGATTAAAATCCGCGGACCCATAATAGCAGCAGGCACTCCACTTGATGCGGAAGTACTGAACTGGTTAGCAGGCGTTTGCTGTGATGTTGTGCTGCGTTTTTTCGCCTGTCGAGCCATATCTATCCTCCTTGCCGAGAGGATCGTCGACGTATCAATTCTTTAAACACGCGCCCCCGATGTTCAAATGAATCAAACTCATCAAAAGACGCGCATGCTGGAGAAAGGAGAACGACATCACCAGGCTTACCCACACTAAGTGCCCGCTCAAACGCTGCCTCAAGATTGCTTTCTAAGAATCGCGAGACCGAACTCGTATCGAAGGCATCATAAATGCGTTTACCAGCGGCTCCATAACATATTACTGCCTGAGCGCGCTTTTCAGCTTCTTCAACTAGGACAGAAAGATCGGTACCTTTATCGTGTCCGCCAAGCAACACGAGAGGCTTTTCTTCCTCGAAAGCACTGAGCGCTTTGAGGGTAGCATCGATATTGGTTGCCTTCGAGTCATTAAAAAATTTCATTCCGAATAGGCTTCCGCATTCTTCCATGCGATGTTCGAGAGCTTCAAAGCTCAAAAGCGCAGAACGAATTGCATCTGAATCCGCCCCAACAACTAAAGCGGCGGCTGTTGCAGCAAGGGCATTTGCGGCATTATGTTCGCCCCTGATACGAAGCTCGTCTGTGCCTGCAACATAATACTCATCTTGGTTAAGAGCCACACATAACTTATTGTTATCCAAAAAAGCAGCATTCTCGCTCTGACATGCCTTTCGCATATCGCCACCAATCCCTGCAGCCGTACCAAGAGGGATGTAGGAATAACCACGCTCGGAGCGCGAGAGAGCCTTCATTGACTTCACCAGTGCTCGGCATTCCTGCCCCACTGCATCAACGATTGCATAGACATCCTGTGTTTGCGAGAGGTTTTGAAACACCTTATGTTTAGCCTCAACGTAGTTTCCGTGCGAGGTATGCCACGCAAGATGATCTGGGGTAATATTAAGAAGAATAGCTACACTTGGAGCAAACATACGTGTTGAAGCAAGCTGGTAAGAAGACACTTCTGCCACGTACACATCAGTGCTACCCTTCGATACTTCTTCGAGGCAGGTCGAGCCAATATTACCAACCGCCGCGGCAGAAAACCCACTTGTAGTAAGAATATGCGCAAGAAGGGCTGTGGTGGTAGTTTTCCCGTTGGTTCCCGTAATGGCTATCCACCGCGCAGATTCGGCGCTCTCCCGCCAAGCAAATTCAACTTCGCTGATAATCTCGGTGCTTGCCGCTTGGGCGTTTTGATAAAAATCAGAAAACTGCGATATTCCTGGAGATGCAATGCAGAGATCGAACCGTTCCTCGAAGTCGTAGACGTCGAAACACAAGTCAATCTTTGATGTGTCAATTCTTTCTACGAATGCAAGGGCATCTTCGCTTTTTTGTCCGGCAGCAATACTCAAATGTTCAATTCTTTCACCGAGCAAAGCCGAGCAATACTCGTAAGCTGCCTTGCCACTTTTTCCGAGACCCAAGATAAGAACACGCCCGAGTTGAGTCGGAGCGTATTTTTTCCCAGGTAGTATGTTAACTTGAGGTTGCGACACTTAGCCAAGCCCAACAAGTGATTGTGCGAAATAGATCGAGAATCCTATAGCAGCTAATACCCCAGAAATTATCCAAAAACGTGTGACTACCTTGGTCTCACTCCAACCCTTTTTCTCGTAGTGATGATGGAGCGGAGCCATAAGGAAAATACGCTTTTTGGTTCGCTTGTAATGAAACACTTGAATCATTACCGAGACCGCTTCGGCAACAAATAAGCCGCCGATGATAATAACGATAAACTCTGTCTTAGTTAGAACCGCAAGACCCCCAAGAATCATTCCCAAAGATAATGACCCGGTATCTCCCATAAAGATATCGGCTGGATGGGCGTTGAACCACAGAAATCCGATACATGAACCGGCAACCGCAGCAGCAAAGATAGCAGAGTCTAAGAGGTCTGAACGATACGCAATCATAGCCATGACAATCATGACAATCATGACACTTCCCGCTGCAAGCCCATCAAGACCATCAGTAAGGTTAACGGCGTTACACATTCCCACCAATAGGATGTCAACAAAAATGAGATACAACCAAGGAATGGTGATAGTTGCCTCGCCAATCGAAAAGGCAGTAGTCAGTATTCCTAAATCAAGCGTGATGATGAACGGAATATCTACGGTTGGGGCAATGCCCAAGACGTTAACCGCGATAAGGCAAAAGGCTGTCGCAATGAGGAACTGCCCAACGAGCTTTGCTTTCGGAGTGAGTCCTAAGGAGCGCTCCTTAATTACCTTCGAAGCATCGTCAAACAATCCGAGTAATGCCGTAAGGACGGTGGCAGCCAACATGAGATAAGTTGCCGCTACCGGACTGCCCACCACCAACGATGAAACCAGCAAGGCTACTACCATAATGACACCGCCCATTGTGGGCGTTCCTTGCTTCACCAGATGACTTTGCGGGCCATCTGCGCGAACTTGCTGGCCAATACTGCTTTTACGAAGAAACTTAATCCATAGAGGTGTCAGAATCATCGTTACTGCAGCCGCAATAATTACGGCGAGGAAAACAAGAAAGGTAGGATATTGTGCGAAAACAGAAAACATATTAGTTTAATAGCCCTCCAACAACGCGTTCAAGCCCCATAAATCGAGAGGCCTTAACTAAGACTGCATCATCGGGGAGCATGTAATCCTCCAAATCAACCAGTACTTCAGATATTGTGTGTAAAGTAACAATCTTATCAGAATCCATACCCGCCTCTTGAGCAGCCTCAGCGATATGGACCGAAAGTTCACCAATGCAGAGCAAACGGTCAAGCGGAAGCGTTGCCGCAAGAGAACCAATTCCTCTATGGCAAGCTTCGGCGAAATCGCCCAATTCTCCCATATCACCGAGCACGGCAATACGCCTGCCAGAAACTTCAATCGATGAAAACATAAGCAGCGCTGCACGCATAGAATCTGGATTTGCATTATAACTATCGTTGATAACAAGAGCCCCTTCACGCGAACTAAGCAGCTCTTGCCGACCTACTTCGGGCTCGGCATGCTCTAAGCCCTCTACGATGAGATCTATATCCATCCCTAAAGCAGCACCAACACTTGCTGCTGCACAGGCGTTATGCACATTATGCTCACCCTGCAACGGAACAAAACAAGGCCGTGCCTCTGAACCGATATGCAAGGTGAAGTTTGGGAATCCTTGCTTATCTAAACTTACCTCGCTTGCCCATGCACCAAGCTGCCCATACCTATCCTCATCGGTTGCATCAGAGCGAGAAGCCTCCTCGGATGAACCGTCATACCAATATAGATTCACATAACACTTTTCGAGCTGCGCTTCGTTTACCACAAAACTCGCGAAATCGTCGCTTCGATTCATGAAGGCCGTACCAACGCCGTTAGGAAGAGCACAAAAGAGCTCTGCTTTCGCACGAGCGATGTTTTCTCTACTTCCAAGAAGCTCAATATGGCCTTCACCAACATTGGTAATGAGTCCCATGTCGGGATTTACAAATTCGCACAGCTCTTTAATCTGACCCAGACCGCGCATGCCCATTTCTACCACTACAACCTGCGTGTTTATCTCTGCGGATAACAAAGTTTTCGGAACACCAAGTTCGTTGTTTTGATTTCCGATGGTTGATACCACTGAAAACTTTTGCTTCAGCACATCACGCACGAGGTTTTTCGTAGTCGTCTTTCCTGAAGAGCCCGTGATTGCCACAACATGGCCCTTTAAAACCGCCCTCCACGCACGCGCTATATCAATGATTGCAGAAAATGGATTGCTCACTTCGATTAATGCCGCGCCCATCTCTTCGGCAAGCAGCATAGTTGAGTTTTCCGGTTTGTCGGTAAGGAGAACCATTCGCGCTCCAGCACGTAAGGCATCGTCGATAAAGGCATGACCATCAACTCGCTCGCCAGGAAGAGCGACATATACATCGCCTTTTCTGATATCGCGCGAATCCCAACTTATCCCAAAGGCGAGTTCTGCCTGATCAATAGGCTCAACCAGATAGCTCCCACCTGTGTATTCGCATATTTGTTTCGAGTTTAATCGCATAGCCGTGAGCCCTTATACCTGAAATCGTTTCTCAAGCTCATCTCGAGCTACCTCAACATCATCAAAATGGAGCACTTCATCACCAACAAGCTGATAATCTTCATGCCCTTTTCCTGCTATCAAGATACTATCGCCAGCTTGTGCACGAGAAATCGCAAGCGCAATAGCTTTTTTACGATCAACTTCAACAAAGACTCTTTCCTTGGCGCTTTGTATACCCGCCATAATGTCATTGATGATGGCTTGCGGATCTTCGTGGCGTGGATTATCGGAAGTAACCACCACCTGATCAGCGTCAAGCGAAATGCGACCCATAATTGAGCGCTTGCTGGCATCACGATTGCCACCACAACCAAACACCACGAGAGTTCTTCCCTTTGTGATTGATTTCACCGAAGCGATGGACTTCTTAAGAGCATCGGGCGTGTGAGCATAATCGATAAATACCGCAAGCTCACTGCTCTTAGGACCCAGGACTCGCTCGAGGCGCCCTGGAATTTGGGGAGCAGTTGCAAGCGCATCAACAATCAGCTCGCTTTTGATTCCCAGCTGCAAAGCAATTGCAAATGCTGTCATCACATTTTCAATATTGTGCCGACCCACCAAAGGATAGTTACATTCATGAGTGACACCACATATGTCTAAGGTGAGCTCTGTTGAATCCGAACTGATTTCGTAGGTAACAGGATGAATCAATGCCGATTCGTTAAAGCCGGTCGTTAACACGTCATCATCGCTTGAAGCACAGCGCCTTAAAATTTCTTTGCCCCACTCATCATCGATACAGATAACGCGTTTTGCGGGGTAATCAGACGAAAACAGCCGTGCCTTAGCCTCAAAATACGATTCAAATGTTTTATGAAAATCAAGATGGTCTTGCGAGAGATTCGTAAAAGCAGTTACCGCAAACTTGCTTGCCCACACTCGTTCCAAATCGAGAGCATGCGAGCTTACCTCCATAGTAACAATATCGCAGTCTTCGTCGCGCATATCAGCAAAGATGCGCTGGAGGTCGGGAGATTCAGGGGTGGTATGAGTGCTGGACTCTACTCGAGATCCAATTTGTACCCCTACCGTACCAATAACACCTGTGCGCTTTCCAGAAACGCGAGCAATATGATCGAGAAGGTATGCGGTGGTCGTTTTGCCGTTCGTGCCTGTAATGCCAGCCAGTTGAAAGTCGTGCGAAGGCCTATCGTAGAAATTTGCGGCAGCTTGCGCCATTGCTTTTCTACTATCTTTTACCACCACTTCGGTGACATCAGTGGCGTCAGCAAGATAGACTTTTCGCTGCACCACCAGGGCTCGAGCACCGCGATTGATAGCGTCTTGGGCAAAGGTATGCCCATCCACACTGGTGCCCACGATGCAAAAGAAGATATCGCCAGGTTCCACCTTATCGCTGCGATAAGCTATTCCTTTGATTTCTTCATGAGGGTTTCCAATGATGCTGTGGTCTATCCCGGAGAAAATTTCTTGGCATGATTTCGTCATAACTATCCTCCGTTGGGTACGATTTTATAGCGTTCGACAGCATAAGACATTATATCCTGAAATGCGCTTGTCACTTTTCTGTCGCCCGGAACCTCGGTGGCCCCCACAAAACAAACCAATTGCGACGACGAATTTGGCAAAAAGCCCACAAAGCTAATGTTGTAAAGACCGGAAAGATAACCGCCTTCAGGATTCGCGATTTCGGCGGTACCTGTTTTTCCTGCCACCGCATAGCCTGGAATTTCAATATCGGTAGCAGTTCCTTCGATTACCACTGATTCAAGCATGCTCGTAAGGACAGGGATAGATTCTTTGTTGGTAATAACTTCCTCGGTCTCATACTCCAGCTCATCGTCGCTGTTGAGCTTCTTGATGAGAAAATGCGGCGTGCATTCCACACCTTCATTAACTAAGGCACCATAAAAGCGAGTCATTTGCAGAGGAGTTACCGAAACACCCTGACCAAAGCTTACATTGTAGGCTTGAATGAGCGACCAATCGCTTTGTTCGAGAAGGTAGCCACTTGCCTCACCAGGATAATCAACTCCTGTTGCTTCATTGAGGTTGTATTCGAGTATTTTTTGATAGAACTGCGGGAAGCCAAGTTGTGAAGTGGCAAGAGCCGTTCCAACATTAGACGACTGTGCAAGAATCTGCCGCAATGTCATAGTTTCGTCTCCACGGTCGTGGGCGTCAGAAACATAGTATTCATCAGCCTGAAGATAGGCGGGAGCAAAAATGGTATCGTCTGGCGTAAGAACTCCAGCTTCAAGGATTGCAGACATCGACACGGCTTTAAAAATTGAGCCTGGCTCAAACGCCTGGGTAATGCTCTTTAAATCAGTGGCGCCTTCTTCAACAACGGAAGTATCCGAAGGATTGAATAGTGGCAGCGAGGCACAGGCATAAATCTCTCCCGTTCCTCCATCCATGACCACCGAGTTTCCACTCTTGCCGCCTATGCTACTCACTTCTTCAGCAAGACGCTCCTCAAGAAACTGCTGCATTCCTATATCGATGGAAATAATGATATCTTGCCCATCTATCGCCTCGACATCTCGATGCGTCCCTCCCGGAATTGGGGTTCCATCGGCTCCCCGCTCCACCACCAGTTTTCCTGGCGTACCGCTTAGGATGTCGTCATAATAAAGCTCAAGACCGGTAATTCCCTCTCCGTCAATATTAACGAACCCGATTACCTGCCCACCAATCTGGTCGTTTGGGTAAACGCGGCGAGTATCTTCAACAAAATGAATTCCCTCAATCTCGAGATCTTTTACTTCTTGCGCTTTTTCAACATCGGCCTTTCTTGCAATGTAGACAAAAGGCGAATCCTCGTTCGTAAGTTTTTCTGTGTAGTCTGCGCTCTCGCCACCCAGAACCGACGCCAGTAGAGTTCCGGCAGATTTAGCATCGGTGACCTCATGAGGATGAGCATAGATAGTTGTAGCATCAACGCTGGTAGCGAGCACAACGCCATTACGATCATAGATAGTGCCCCGCTTTGGCGAGATATCAAGGCTTATCGTGCGCGCCTCTTCTGCTTGTGCTGAATATTCATCTGCTACAAACACGTGAAGATAGAGCAAGCGAAACAGGAAAATAATAGCTAGCCCCACAAAAACGACGATAACCCAGTTCGCTCTACTTGAGGTGTCCTGGGAATCAAAAACTAACTCAGTATTAGGTTTGCTTGCACCACGCGAGTTTCGACCGCCTCCAGACGACCTATTTCTTCGGTCTGCCATGATGGGCTAAACCTGTGCTGCGGCTTTCAGGCTTGCAGCAAGAGACAAGTTTCCCGAAGCATCAGTGGTGACAACATCCTGAGGAAGCGTGATAACAGCAGTTTCACCTGGTGCTACCATGCTTAGCTTTGCTGCTTCTGATTTGATATAGGTTGGGTTTGAAAGATTGCTCTCAGCTACCTCTAAGTTACTGCCCTGCGAACGCAAGCCCTCTATCTCAGCAGAAATCTCGTCAGCAGCAACCGCCGTAGTTACCGTTGCAGATGCCATTCCGATACGCAAGAATGCGAGAAGGGCAAACACTACGAGGATAACTGCAAAAAGCTTTGCAAGCGTGATAACTGATGATGGGAGCGTATCTGGTGCTTGAGGCGTACCTCTACCGGGGACAACGCGAATACGAGGAGATTGTTGGGGTGCTCGTTCGGGCTGACGATATGCTGGTGCTGCCGAAGCCATAAACTACTCCCTCCCTTTTCTTCGCCTTCAAGCTTGTCTTCTTTGGTCTCGGTGAAGCCAGCCCGAAGCTAACCTCACCGATTGTTTCAAACGATTTTTTCAGCAACCCTCAGCTTGGCGCTTCGTGCTCGAGGATTCTGTTCAATTTCTTCTTTGGATGGCAAAACAGGTTTGCGCGTGATTGTCTTGATTATCGGCACGTTTCCGCATACACATACGGGCAAATCAAGTGGACAAGTACAACGTTTTTCGTAGCGAGCGAAGGTATTTTTAACAATGCAATCTTCAAGCGAATGATAGCTAATGACCGCAATACGTCCTCCAGGATTGAGCCAAGCAATCGCCGAATCCAAACCTCGCTGTAGCACAGAAAGCTCTGAATTTGTCTCGATTCGAAGCGCCTGAAACGTGCGTTTTGCAGGGTGTCCCCCAGCACGTCGAGCTGAAGCAGGAATAGCCGCCTTAATTATTTCAACGAGCTGTTCGCTTGTTTCAATGCGCATTTCCTCGCGAGCCTTCACAATGAATTCCGCGATACGGCTGGCCCACTTTTCGTCTGAATAATCACGGATGATCCGAGTGAGATCTGCTGCGTTATAAGTGTTTACGATCTCTGCTGCGTTTAGGGTTTGTTTCCCCGGATCCATCCGCATATCAAGTGGGCCATTCTCCTTAAAGGAGAAGCCACGAGATGGCGTATCAATCTGCACCGATGAGACTCCTAGGTCGAACAGAATTGCATCTATTCCAGGAACCTCAGCACTCACAAGAAGTTCGTCCAAATCCCCGAAGTTGCCCCGCAATAAAACAAGTGTGGGACTTAAGTCTTCTGAAATGGATTCGAGACGAGCACGCGCTGCATTAAGCGCAATTTCATCTTGATCGATTCCAATCAGAATACCTTGGTTACCGAGGATTTTCGCTGCCTGATAAGAATGCCCTGCTCCACCGAGCGTTGCGTCAACGAATATATGCTGTGTTTTAAGGTGTAGGTATTCGAAGCACTCGGCGAGCAGAACCGGTATATGCCGATATTCATTTGTCACTGCGCTCACGTCTTAGGATTTCTTTACGAACAACTGCGATAAATCGACAGCATCCGAATAAGCATCCCAACGCTTTGCATCCCAAACCTCGAAATGGTCGGCATCACCAATCAGGACTACTTCCTTCTCGAGCGAAACCGCTTCACGTTGGTCGATTGGAATACCCAATCTTCCAGAATTATCAAGTTCGACATCGCGTGCGCGGGCGTTTAACTTCTTGCGTTGAGCTGCTTGCTCAAGATCATTTGCCTTGAAGCCTTCACCATTGACCACGAATAAATCGTCGACCCATTTCTCGAAACCCTTATCTTCGAAGACCATTAAGAACTGCTCGTCGGGAGAAAGAGTTATTACGAGGTTTTTTGCAAGGGCTTTGCGGAACGGGGCGGGAAGACTCAGACGACCTTTTGCATCAAGCTTATGTCGATACTCGCCTCTTAAGTACATGCCCCCTCCTTTCCTGCTCAGTCCTCTTGCAACTCTGTGCATTGTATCCCACTTCATCCCACTTCGCAACACTTTCATGGGAAAATGCCCCATTTTAGAAGTGCCATCTCCCACCCGAACCCGCTTCATCCCCCACCGATAGAGAGACCTAAGCTATATTTGGGGGATGCAGAGAAGGTGACCACAATATCTAGGCTCGTATTCATTTGTATTTTTTAAGGATACGAAGATTGCAAGTTGGAAACAGGCTGTTCGTGTACCACAGAGATGGTGGGAGAAAGTGGGACGTCTGGTGCAAATTGGTGCGTTGTCCACAAGAGTAAAGCTCAAAAAGGGTTACCGGTATGCTTGATTTCCGGCAGCGTGGGTTTTTTCAGTGCAGGTTATCTTGCGCTGTGCTTATCTGGCAGCACGCGCGATTTCTGACCAGGTTGGTTTTCTGGTAAAGGCAAGGTTTTGCTGACCTTGGTTTTCTGGTCGCGTGGCTTTTCTTGTGGTGCGGGTTTTCTGATAGCCCTTGAAAAGCTGCAGTGGTTTCCACTGCTCCCATGCCTGCACTGCTCCCATGCCTGCGCTGTCAAATGTTGCACTGCCACATTCTCCTGAACAACGATAAAAGCCGCTACTTCAAGTACAAAAGTGCGTTTGGGGGCTCCGGACAAAAAGTTGGACTCTTTTGAGTCCGGATTGGAGTCCGAAGATGTTTAGCCAAGAAGATAAGCTGATAGCCTTAGATCTCTACTTTTC
>JBMNSJ010000031.1:0-25124 GCA_050945135.1 Raoultibacter sp. | reverse complement strand
GCAGGTTCATGATGATCTGCTCTGTGGTGTAGCGTGTCTTTTTCATTGTCTGGTCCTTTCCCTTCAGTGTCGAATTCTATCTATTTCCTAACACTGGGGTTGGATCAGATTCAGGGGGTCATGCCACCCCTTCTCAAACGAGATATCCCCAAACACACCCTGACAGAAGAAGAAGGGGGTGATCATAATCAGCGTAATCAACGTCGACCTTCGCTGAGAAAAAAGAAAGCCCGACAAATGCTTTCCCTTATTTCCATACTCTCGGAAAACTTCTTTTGCAGCAGGGAGAGGGTTTTTTGTATCGTCCACGATGAACAAGAATGCGAAGGCGGTCACCAGCACCAAGGCGAAAAGTATCTGGCGGATCAGTACGCCGTCGAATTCGGTAAAGACATGGAACAGCGGCATGACGAGCGATGCGCCTGCAACGCCCACAAGAATTATGCGCCTGATGCTCTCCGGGGTAGAAAACGAGAGCATGCCTGCAAACAGCATCAAAGCTACCCCACACACAGCTCCCGTTAGAATGTCTGACAAAACCAGGAGTGCACCCGTGGCATTCGTCGGCATTATGAGGTCTGCAACAACGAGTGCGAAAAGGACAAAGTAGAGAAATCTTAGGTTGATTTGTCGGTAATACGAATAAGCAGAGACGGCAATGAGCACGATAAAGTTCGTTACGTAAACCGTAACGGTGGTAGCAAAGCTGTTATCAATAGGATCGCACCGAATAAGAAACACCGACGAAAACACCAGCACCAGTGTGAGCACAGAAAAGCAGCTTTTTACCGACGTGAGCAACTTCTGAGAATCCATATTTCCGTTTCCTGAGTATAGATAACCCTGTGCATTTCCCTCCAGCGACAAGCATAGCACACGGAACGAACGAGGTATGCGAATAGTTCGCTTTGTGTTGAAGTCCGGAATAAGACGAAATCCCATTTTTCAACATGCAAACCTCCATTCATAGCGAACTCAGAAAGTAGAACACCTGTTTTCTTTTCGAAGGAAAGAGTGCGTTGTGCTTACAAAATTGTATGTTTTATAGGACAAAAACGGACGAATCGGCGTTTCATATGACAGCTGAAGTAGTTCTCACCTTATACACTCGTCGAAAGAGTCTGGACAAAGCCCATGGGGAAAGGTGGAGATCGAGGATCCAGACGCAATCGTTAGCCTCGTCGAGGCAGACACGGAAGGGAGAATCATGGATTCATTCAACGAGCAAAACATTACAACTGAAGAAACGGGTGCTTTATCACGAAGAGGATTCCTCAAGGGTGGTATTGCCGTTGGCGCAGCAGCTGCATTGGGCTCCACTGCGCTAGCCGCGTGCACTCCGAGCGGAGGCTCGAGCTCGTCATCTTCGTCATCGGCTACGGCTGATGTCGACAAGCTGCTTCCCGAAGCCGCACCAATCGCTCCCGTTGATCCCCCATCATCATGGGACATGGAAGCCGATGTAGTCATCGTCGGCATGGGCGGCGGCGGCATTGCTGCAGCAACCTATCTCGCACAGAATGGCAAAACAGTTATCGCTGTTGAAAAAGAAGGAACGGTAGGCGGAGCTACGCACCATGCGGCTGCTTTCTGCAACCTCTACGGCGGAGCAAAAGAGCAAAACGAAAAGGGTTTCGGCATTCCGGTGTTCCCTCTTGATCCAGACAGGTATTACCGTGAGTACAACGAAGCGCATCGCTTTACCGTTGACCAAGACCTGCTGTTAAATCTCATCAATCAAAGTGGTGAAGCTGCCGACTTTATTCTTGAGCAACCTGGTGTTGACATGGTATGTCTTGGTGGTAAGTGGCAAGATCGCGAAATTGTTGAGGGCGGTCAGTACGTTGTCCTCGGACAGGACAATACCGTTAATGCTATGGAAAAGCTGCGCTTGATGCAGGTGCCGAAATTCTCACCACCACCAAGTGCGAAGCTCTCGTGTTCGACGGAGAGCGTGTTCAAGGTATCAAGGTTAGCGGCTCAGACGGCAAAGAGAAATTCATCAAGGGCGACAAGGGCGTCATCTTCTGCGCTGGTGGTATCGGCATGAACAGAGACCTCATCAAGAAGTACCTGCCCAGCGCTTACAAGGGCACCGTTCAGGGTGGTCCAATGCCTTATCATACAGGCGAAGCTTTCCGCATGGGCTTAGGTGTTGGCGCCGACTTTTCTGGATATGATTCATAGTCATGCTGGGAAGGCGCAATTGACGAAGAAACCGCTGGCGGCGATGGCCAATTCTGGCATTACTTCTGGCATGGCGAGCGTCAGCTGTTCCACAATCCTTGGCTGATTATCGACAAGCGCGGTAGGCGTCAGCCCTACTATGCACGTGGCGTACAACCGCTGTTCAATGACAAAGCCGCAGGTGGCAACATGGGTGACGTTGTTAACAGTTCTGCATGGATGTCGACGGTTGGCAACAAGGTATATTCGATTTGCGACTCAAACTTCCCTGAGAATATCTTTAAGCTAAACACTACCTATGAAGGCTGCACCGACCGTTGCCGTATTCCACTGACTGACCCCTCAAAGCTTCGCACAAACAGTCTTGTTTCGGCTGACTGGCTGTCAGAAGTTGACGAAGCTGTCGAGCGCGGCGCCGTTAAGAAGGCTGACACCATCGAAGAGCTAGCTGATATGTTGCTGCTTGATCGTCAGGTTCTGGTAGATGCCATCAAGAATTGGAATCGCATTTGCGAACAGGGCGTCGATGATGAACTGGCTGTTCCTTATGACTTAACGTGGCTGAATCCTGTGGCAGACCCACCGTTCTATGCTGCTATCGTCGGTGGTCAGATGGGCAAAACCATGTGCGGTCTTCGCGTTAATGAGAAGCTGCAAGTACTGAATGAAGAAGGCGTCGAGATTCCTGGTCTGTGGGCAAACTACACCACAGCTGGCGGACTAGCTGGCGAGTGCGACGATGGTTGCTTCGTTTACAGCTCGAGCCCCTTCGGCGGCATGGCAATGAGTTGGTTTACTGGTTATATCGCTGCGAAAGAGCTAATGAAACTCGAGATGTAGTGCAATACTCCCCTCTTTGCACCCTCGAATAAGCTGAAGGCCCGATTGTATCCCTCCATATCAGGCCTTCCGGCGTTTTTGGGGGGGGTGTGAAGAGGCAGGCATTTAAGATATTCAATTCAGAATACACTCAGTCAGCAAGCCCTTTTGAGAACCTTCGCCAAATAGCTTTACCAATATTGTGAGGTATTCCAACCACTAAAGCGTTTCCCATGCAAAATGCCCTGTGCCCATTCGTCATTCCGGTATCAGTCCAACCCTTTGGAAACCCTTGCAGTTGATCCAGCTCGTCAGGAACTAATCGACGATATCGACCGCTTTCGGTTTGAATCACATGCTTAAAACGGGACGCTCCCGAGCCTCCTTCGCCCGTCAGGATTGTCCTCGAAGGTCTATCGAGCGGATCCGGGAAAGCCATACTTCCCTCTGAATAGTGATACTCAAATCCAGTCTTCTTGTTCTTGCGTGGCTCGCTCTTCGCTCCCTTTTGATATTTCCAAGACTTAAGTTTCTCTTCAGGAATAAAGAACTCCTCGGGAACCTCGCTCTCCTCAACGATTACGTCTCCGAGATACATTTTCTTACCTTTGAAGACGGGCTCTACTGCTGCCGTATAAACAACGCCCTTTTGCATTGCTCCAGCATTAAGAAATCGCGAAGTTTTATCGCCAACACCAAATTCTTTTGTTGCTTTATAGGGATCTGCTGGTATCTCGAACTCAGCATTCTTTGTAACTTCTGACTCTATTGGCAAAGCCTCAGCCATTACTCCAGTACTCTTTGTTCTACTTTCCAAATCCCACATATCTGTCGTTAAGACTGCGTAAATATAGACACGCCGACGACGCTGAACAAAACCGTAATCGGCAGCGTTAACAACACGCCACTCAACAGAATATCCAAGCTTGTTCAAGCTTGACAGCATTATTGCAAAGTCACGCCCGCGTTGAGATGCAGGAGATTTCAAAAGCCTGTCTACGTTTTCGAGCAAAATATATCTCGGCTTTTTTTCTTCTAGAAAGCGATAGATTTCCCACCAAAGAACGCCCTTTTTCCCATCAATACCGCCAGCTTTTGAAAGGGGCTTAGCAACTGAGTAATCTTGACAAGGGAATCCTCCGACGACCATATCGCAATCAGGGATTTCAATCTCTCCAGCTTGCACCTTGTCTAACACTAAGGCAATATCCTCAACCACGAGATTGGCTTTTTTGCCAAAGCGTTCTTCGTAACACCTAGCCGCAAATTGTCGTGCTGTTGTTCCGGGAGGCTCCCACTGATTAGCCCATATTGTCTCGAAATTTCCTGCCTTAGGCATTTTGAAGCTTGGATTTTCTTTACTTCGATATCCGTCTAGACCTAGACGGAATCCTCCGACTCCTGCGAACAGCTCAGCTACCCTGATTTTCTTTGATGTCACTTACTCACCTTTTCTGCTGTACGCAATAATGTGCGACTTCGCTTTCCTGAAGCGCTCTCCGTAACACTATAGGATCCCAGATCTTGCAGTTTTAGTCAAGATCCTCAGCGAAAGAACCTTGAATTATCTCATACACATAGCTTCCATTAAGCCAAAAACTTTGCTTAGTCATCCATCTTCCGTCCGGAAGCTCTGAGCCATCTTTTTCAGGGTTTCCAATCACTCTTCCATCAAGATATTGATAAGCCCGATGAGAAGCATGCGGCCTAACATGCGCGATAGGGTTATCTCTGCTGCCAGGCAAATCATTTGATATAGAGAGCTTGCCGCTTTTGTCTATCTTTTCTTCCCATAGGACACCATTATTTATTGTCCTTTTTGCTTCTTCCCAACAATCACGAACCGGACCTTCTAAATCCGATATTGGCATATTCCAAAAGGATGACCCCACTAGGACTTCTTCGTCACCTCGAATTCTAAATACCGTGAAAAAGAACCTGGTCTCCTCAAGGTACTCAAAAAGCTTTGATTCTTCCCATTGTCCATTTGCGATTTCGGTAAACTCGAAAGTGTGCAAAGATAGACTTTCTTTTAGCCCACCCGATTCATTCACACGAACAGTTCGACAGGATATATTTGCCTTTTCGAATTCTTCTGCCTGCTCCCCTCTTGTTCCAAGTATTAGATTTGTGAGAGTTGTCCACTGTGCCTTGTTTTTTGTATATTCGATACCGAATATTTCGCATAATTCGCGTGCGGTTTTCCCAGAATACTTTGCCACTTTCTTCTGCACGTACTGCTCAAATGAGGTTTCTTCCCCCGTTAACTCTTCGGTAATTATTGATTCGGAATCAGAGGCAGCGCCCAAAAGATAATGATTAAGGACGTAGTCCATGTATTGGCGTTTAAAACAAAAGGCACGCCGCTTTGCTTGTGTGTTTGGCGGATAATACTGACTAGCCCACATTTTTGCTTCGCTTGCGCCTTTTGTACATGCGCCTAAGTAGTTCGTTAGACTCTCGCTAAGTTCTTCTGCCTTTCCCGCCTGAACAAAATCACGAATTTTATTATAGTCGTCCTCAATAATTTTCAAGTCATTAGAGGGAGGACTGAAAACTAGAGCATGCTTAATTACCTGGTCATATCCTTCGACGGTTTTATCGCGTTCGTAATATATAAGGAGAATTTTGCTGCTCTTTTCCCAAACATGGGATTCAAAGAGACTATCTTCGATAGGCCTATCGAAAGGAATCATTGTTAAGACGAGTCTTTCCCCGGCAGACGGATTGCCGTCTTTCTTGACGTCATAGCAAGTCGTTTTTAGTTCTACGCCCGCCTCGGGAAAGTCAGGCTCCGCATCGTTATTCGCTTTATAGCCAAAATATCTTTCTTCGATGAGTGTTCCCATGCCACCTTTGTAGCGCTTGTTTCCGTAGTCTCTCGAAACGCCATCGGGAGCTATATCTAACTCAATTACTTCGCGAAACGTCATGCCCTCTAAGTTTTTTGCGTAAGACTCAATTTCTTCTGGACTAGAAAAATCAACAACTGCATACACAAACTCTTCGCCGTTCTTCTTTTGCTTTATCTCCACCTGACCACCTCTTATGCCTTACTTGATAGCGAAAGCTCTTGAAATTCCCTTTAAAGTATATCTTGCATCTTCGGCACTACGCCTTACTCAAACAAACAGCTCTCGATAACATCCTTGCCTCGCAAAGTATTCAGCCATTCTTCTGGCATCGAATCAATTCCGTAATAGATGCCCGCTACAGCACCTGCCACAGCAGCTACCGTGTCCGTATCATTTCCAAGGTTGACTGCCTTAATTATGCAATCGTGATAGCTGTTTGTTGTGGTGAGACACCATAGCGCAGCCTCAAGCGTATCAATAACGTATCCGCTAGACCTGATTTCTTGCTCCTCGAGCTGATCTATTTGCCCAAGGCGATTAAATGGCTTCGCCGCTTCGTCGAAAACGTCAAGCGATTGCTTTGGCGTGCAGCCAGCAAGGAGCTTTTGTGCAAACCGTATATACAGAACACATGCCTGCTTCGAAATTGCATGAGCATGAGTAATTGCCGAGACTTTTTCTACTGTTTTATCCTCGACATCAAGAAACGCCAGCGGAATAATCCGCATGAGCGATCCGTTGCCGTTGCTGCGTTCGCCAGAGCAGCCACGTCCCTCTCTTAGTGCATCTGAAACAGTATTGCCGCAGTCGAAAGCCTTCCCGTCAACCGTATAATCTCCCTTATAAAGCCATGCGCGAAATTGCTTTCGAATGTCTGGCACATCAATCTTTCCCTGTTTTTTAATACTGGCACAAGTGGCAATTGTCATTGCGGTATCATCTGACCAGGTGCCCGGTGGTTGATTATGAACTCCACCTTTCACCATTCCCTCAATACGATAGCTTCCCCTATTCTGAAATTCACCAGGTACTCCCAGTGCATCTCCTACCGCAAGACCAAAAACTGCGTCACGCAAAGTTGCCGTTGTTGGTTGCACAGTATCGCCGCTGTCGCCGTCGTTCGATATCTTTGCTCCAAGCCCCATGTCTGCCTTCTTTTACCTCCGCCTACGCCTACGCTTTACACTTTTCTTTGTCAGCTCACAAACAATAATACTGTAGTTGCTCAAATTCAATGCGACAAGGATAGGATTTGCAATAGTGCGTGATTTGCCAGGCTTGAACAGGGTGGTTTCCAGTGCATTGTGGCTTATCTGGGTGATTCGCACGAGAAAATCGCGCACTATCGAGATTCTCATCCAAGGCATCCCGAGAATGAGAATCTCGGAATGCGAGAACGCCTGATCTCGCCAAGATGCGAAAAGACGCTACCCCCTACTTTTAATTATGATGGCTGAGAATGACGTCAAAGTACGAGAATCCGGGAATATCGGCAAGCTCACGTTGCGTTTTACCTGGTCAAATTTTTGAAGGCTCGCGTAAATCGTACTTTGCCGCGATTCTCAGCCCGCGAGCGCCATCGGATAGCACCCAGGCAGAGGCCTAAAATCTTTCACCTATCAAATAGGTGCTATCTGCAGTTCAATCTCGCAAAACAGACTCTAGGCTCTAAACACCCCAATAGCATTCACTTTGTAATAAAGAACTCTACCGCCACGCGTCCAAACGAGCTGCTTCTTATCCAGGTTTCCTCCCTTATCAACAACCGGAGCAAAATAGCTACGAGAAGTTGAAGCTGGATTGATATGGGGGTGACTCACCTTAATCAAAGGCTGACTATACCCAGCGAACATAAGAGAAGTATCCGAGGGCGGAGCGATATTTCCCTCCTGCTTATCAAAAAGAATCTCGGTCAAAGATTTACTTTTCCCGTAGTCTTGCAAGATGGTGGTGTACTGCTCTTGGGTAAGCACATTATGCCCGGCAGCATCACGCATAAACTGGGTTTGGGAAATGCCTCCTTTAGCGCTTACACCCATAACAGCAGCGGTGGCTGTCATAAGAATTTCGTGTCCAGGAACTTGATAGTATCTTACCGAGTTGTCCCGCACAGTTACCTTCTGCTTGTTGGCTATCTCCAAGACCTGCGCAAGATTGCCCGCTTTATTGCCGTCTGAGTTACTGTTGCTAAAATAGTCAGCATCCTCGATGCTCGCAGAGCCGAAAAGATTTTCCCAATCAGTAAGATACGCAAAATAGATGTCGCGTTTTTGGGGATTGTCTTTAGTATCCGCAATTCCTTTATTGAGCGCTAGCTTGGAGTACGCGAGAAGTGTTGTATACACTGCAAGAATCGACAGCTGGAAGTTTGAACGATATGAATACGCTTGATGCTCCCAACGATACGCATACCTTGCTAAACCGTCCATTGCGCCAAAAAGATTCGTATTAGTACCAACGTAAGTTTGTAAAAGCTCCTCGCCTAAAATTAACGTCATCTTTTGTATCCAGTTGCCATTAACCTTATATTCATCTTTTGTTAAAAGGCTATCCGCAAATTGCTTCTGATCTGCAGCCTTCTGTTCCCCATCTACACCTTTGTCGATATTGGCAACATACCCGTCAAGGAAAAGGATCCCTGCACGCATTGTTGATGAGTACTTAGTAAGATAGTTGTTCACCTGTGTGGCATACTCCATCTTAACGAGCATATTGGCAATTTCTGCAATTTGCCGCTCGATTTCACTTAAGTGCTTTTTTACATCGTCAAGCTTTTGCAGTATCTCCGCTGAAGAGTCGCTCTTTCCAAGAATAAGCTGAAGAACTGTCGTAGTACCATAGGAGATAACCGCCCCAGCAGCGCCTTTCCCAATAAAGCTTAGACCTGACAAAAGAATTTCTAGACCGCTCGCTAAAGCGCCTAATTCATCTTCGTTTTCGAACGACACACCAACTTGCGTGTCGCCTACTCCTATTTCACTCATAAGCTCTGCGGAAAGTTCTTGTTCGGTGCCCGCAAGCGACTCTTCTGCTTCTTGTTCGGAAAGCTCTGAATCAGCAAGGACCTCACCGCCGTCTGCTGGAGGATCGTTATTTTCGCTTCCGCTATCAACCTCGAGATTTTCGACAAGCTCTACAGCGATTCCTTGTTCATTGAATTTGACTGCTCCGGATTCTGCAGTAGAAGCTTCTTCTCTGAACTCTTCCGAAAAAGCACCATGCAGCTCGATAGCTTCCTCGTGTGCGATGGTCTCGTCAGAAGACGCTTCGCTTGGCACCATGACCTCTTCAACGGCTGCCACCTGCCCCAAACTGGCGTCCTCAGAAATCTCGGTAGTAACTGCGCCATGAGCGAGAGTCATCTCACCTACCGAAGCCTCGTCTCCCAAAATAATATTAGTATTACCAAATGCGACGACATGGTCGAAAGACCCATTCAGCTCAGCAGTATTCACGGCGCCAAGGCTTAGCACGCCAATGTCGGCTTCTGTAGTAGAAATAGATGCGTCCTCTTCGACAAAGGCATCGACGGTAATCATCCCATCGTGATTGCCATTGACCACAAAAGACTCCCCCAAAGGGAGAAAGTCTTTTGTCGCGGGGGCTCCTGAAGCGTCTTGATAATGCACGGTAATCATGTCCACCGCAGCATTAGGAATAAGAGAAATCTTACTTCCGCTGAAAACGATGCCCTCCTCCGTGCCGTCGATGTAGAATTTGCCATTATCAACTCTAAATTCTGGCTGCTGGTTAGCGGTTTCGGTTGTGCATGAGGTCAGCGAGAATGTCGACATCCCGATGCACCCCGTTGTTACCAGCAAAGCTCCTGTAGCGACAAACGACCTTCTTGAAAGATTCTTTCCCTCACCCATGACGCACCCCAATCATTGCCCTATGACGAATCTTGTCTCGATGCTAAATTTATGAATCTAAACAAGTTACTTAAACAGTGTACTTTCTTTGGATGTCTATTACCACCTGCATCGTCAGCGATTGTTGCGGTCATAAAGCCTGTCGAACAACATGGAAATTCAGTAAATCTCACGAAACCTAAGGGGGAAGCGGTTGAGCTGGTTCCGCTTTAACGACTTGTTCGCATTGCTGAGAAGGCTTCACTAAAGCGCCGCGTAGTTGCTCAAATTCAATGCGACAGGGATAGGATTTGCGATAGTGCGTGATTTACCAGGCTTGAACAGGGTGGTTCCCTGCGTATAGCGGCTTTTCCGGGTGATTCGCACGAGAAAATCGCGCACTATCGAGACTTTTATCCAAGGCATCCCGAAAATGAGAATCTCGGAATGCGAGAACGCCCAGTCTCACCAAGATGCGAAAAGGCGCTATCCCCTACTTTAATCATGCTGACTGAGAATGACGTCAATGTACGATAATCCGGGAATATCGACACCTTCACGTGGCGTTTTACCTGGTCAAGTTTTTGAAGGCTCGCGTAAATCGTACTTTGGCCGTCATTCTCAGCCCGCGAGCGCTATCGGAAAGACAAGCGCAACAAGAAACCGCACCTGGAGACCAGCCAAGCACCAACAGCAAAAACTAATCTGAAACTTCACTCGCAAATCTTGTTGTAAAAATTTGCTACTATGAAAGACATCGAGAATACCTGCTCGTTGAAGGAGTTCCTCATGGCAAACACCGATGAGACAGCAGTAAACGACGGAACTATCAAATCCGGCAACGATACCACCATCGCTGACGCCTCAGTCACCGCTAATCAAACGCAGGCGCACGCACAGCTGCACGAAAACCAGAGCGTACCAGCACAGGTAATAGAAAAAGACGCTCTCCTGCTAGACATCTATCGGGTTGTCTCTTCCGCTATTGTAGGCGGCATGGGCAAAGTGTGGCGCGTGCACCACAGCGACTGGGACATCGATCTTGCCATGAAGCAGCCCAAGGCTGAACTCTTTCAAAACCAACAACACCGTGACGCCTTTACTCAAGAGTGCGAAGCGTGGATCAATCTTGGATTACACCCGCACATCGTTTCCTGCTACTACGTAAGAGAAATCGATGCTGTTCCCTCTATCTTTTCTGAGTGGATGACTGGCGGCAGCCTAAAAGATTGGATAGAAAACGAGCAGCTCTACCAGGGAAGCGAGCAAGAAATTGTTACGCGCATACTCGACATCGCCATACAATTCGCCCGCGGTTTAAACTACGCGCACGAAGAAGGGCTCATCCACCAGGATGTAAAGCCTGACAACCTGTTACTCACCAGCGACGGCACAGCAAAGGTAACCGATTTCGGCATCGCGAAAGCCCGCAGTGCTTTAACTGCTCCGGATAGCGAATCGGACGAGACCGGCACCCTAATTTCTGCTGCAGGTGCTTATACACCCGCCTATTGTTCGATCGAGCAGCTCAACGGCGAATCCCTTACACGCCGAACCGACATATACAGCTGGGCGGTAAGCCTGCTTGAAATGTTCATGGGTGAGCGTCTGTGGCAAAACGGCGCAATGGTTGGTGCTGCATTCGAAGACTACGCTGCCATGGATATGCGCGCCCCGATGCCAGAAGCGCTCCGGGCGCTTTTGCAGCTTTGCCTTGCCTCCGAAGAGCAGAGCCGCCCGTGCGATTTTGGCGAAATTATCTCTGCTCTACTACCTATCTACCAAGAGGTTTCGCAGAAAGCCTACGCGCGCGCAGAACCAACAGCAGCTTCTAGCACGGCAGGAAGTCTCAATAATCGCGCGCTTTCGTTTCTTGATATCGGAAAGCCTGAAGAAGCCGAATCCTGCTGGGAACAAGCTCTTGCCATTTTGCCTGGACATGGAGAAAGCCTTTACAACCGCAGTATCTATCTTTGGCAAAACGGCCAGCTAGACGATGTAGAAGCACTCTCCCTCATTGAAGACGGAGTCTCCGAGGATGGTTGGTATACCGCCCAATTTCATCTTATGCGCAAAGATGCTCAGCGTGCTTTGCAGGTGCTGGAAAAGGAGAAGTTGCTCGATTCCGACCACGTAGAAGTCAGTCGCATTCAGCAGCGAGCAAACGCCCTGATAGAAACCCAGCAGGACGCACATTCGGAAAAGCTGAGTTTTTATCTCGCCAATATGAACCGATGGAATAGCGCCGTATGCATTCATCCACAATCAGGAATCTGCCTCGCTGAGCGGGAAGATAGCAAGAACTCCTTTGAGATTTGGGATATGAAAACCGGCGAAAACATCCGCTCCTTCGACAAGAACGAAATTGGCGTGAACCCCACCACCTCGATTGCTATCTCTGCAGATGGCACAACTGCTATGGTGGTTGGTGGCGGACCAGCGACGGTTCTTGATTTAGCAGGAAGAAGCGTCCCTCGACCTATGGACGAATGCACGAAATGCGCTCGCGTCTATCTGAACCCTGATGGCACTAAGGCCTTTACCTATCCCGAATACGATTGGGGCTCCCCTCAGCTTTGGGATGTCACCTCGGGTAGTGAGCTGCTGTCACTTCCCTCTTATTTTAATAGTTCGGATGGTGCTTGCTTTGATGCCAACTGGAGCACAGTTCTTGTTTGGGGAGAAGAGATTCCCTTCATGCTTTGTTCTATGGACCAAGCAGAACCCTTACATGTTTTTGAGGGTCACACCGCTTCTGTACGAGCAGCTGCTTTTAGTCCCGATGAGCGCTTTGTGCTTTCTGCGGACACAGACAATCACATAAAGCTTTGGGATATTGCATCAAAAACGTGCCTCAAAACTTTCTACGGCCATGCCCGCAACCTTAGATTCAGCCCTGATGGAAGTATGGCTCTCGCCTACGGAGACCAAATTTCTGTGTGGGATATTTCTAAAGGAAGATGCCTGCATACCTTTGGAGTCGAAGACGAATTTGCCTTAGACGCCTGTTTCAGCCCTGATGGGTCTTCTCTGTGGTCGGTCCACTCGGTTCGCGGAACGAGTGCAGAATTATCCAAAAAGACCCTGCATGCCTATACCTGGAACATTCCCACCTATGGCTCTGTCGAGCTAATCGTGTCGAACATTCATTCAACCGAAGACATCCTCGAATCCGAAAACTTAGCTTCGCAGCTAGAGGCTGCCATAGAGGCGGCTTTGGAGCAAAACGACATCGCCGAAGCCCAAAAGAAGCTTGAAGAATTTGAGGCCCTACCAAGTGTCGGGAAAAATGAGGTTTACAAAAGCTTTGAACGCCGCATCGCTCGTTATTGCCAAAGGCTCATAATTCTTGGCGATTCCTTAACCATCACCCCCGAAGAAGAACTCCAAGTTCTTACCCTCAGCCCCGATGGGTCTGTGCTTGCTTCCAGCAGCCAGGACAACGAAGTAAAGCTTTGGGATGCTGCCACCGGACAGCAGCGGGGTGTGTATGCCTGCCAAGAAGAAGTTGCTTCGGTTTTAGCCTTTAGCCCAGACAGCAAGAAGTTAGCAATTGGCGAAAACGCGGTGATTGAGATTGTCGATGTCGCGAGCTTGCAACAAGAGGCAGTCTTTGAAACTTCTGCGTACTGGATATACGGGCTTTGCTTCAGTCCCGATGGAAACTTTCTCCTTTCCTCTGGTGATAGCGACGGAATTCGCCTTTGGGATGTTGCGAAAAGCAAGTGCATAAAAGCCATTACCGACCTCGAATCAAACATGTTGTCGCTCTGCTACAGTCCAGACGGACAACGAGCGGTGTCGGCCAGCAAGAGCGGTAAGCTGATGCTTTGGGATCCGGCAAAAGGGCGCTGCCTGAAGTCCGTACAGGCACACGATGAAGTTGCTCGGGGGGCACGATTCAGCCCCAACGGTCGCATGATTGCTTCGTTTAGCGACGGTACGGCAATTAAGCTTTGGGATGAGAATCTTGAGCCGCTTGTTGGCTGGGAAGATTCCTCTACTCTTCACGACTGCATCACCAGCATCTGCTTCAGTCCCGACAGCCAGGCCATCGCAACCTCAACCATGCTGAAAGAGGGCGTCAGGATATGGCTGATTTCTTCTCAGTCCTACCTTTATACCCTGGAAGGACACGACTTCTCATGCCTGCAATATAGCCCTGATGGCTCCGACCTCTATGCCATCAGCTACAACGAGGGCATTCTCCATTACCAGCTAGAACATAAACTTGGATTCCCGGGTTGGAAAGAATGGGTAGAAGAGGCAGACCCTTATCTTCACACCTTTCTTAGCTTACACCCCCACTGGTCCAAAGACGATCTTTCTGCCTTCATTGTTGAGTTGCAAAATCGCGGATATGGTTACATCCGGCCCGATGCCGTACGTAAGGCTGTTGAAAACCACAGAGAACCTCAGGTCAAACCCAAAGTCAATATCAAGCCCATACTTGGATTTGCGATTGAAGCTGACGTGCAATCGCATGCGGAGCCTGAAGCAAAGCCAGAAGTTGAAAAGAAAGCCAAAAAGAAAGGTCTCTTTGGTTTCTTTAAGAGATAGGAGGACTTTACCGCATAAGCAAGTATCTACCGGAACACGAAGCAGCAAGGGCAATAAGCCTCTTCAAAGGCGCCTATTCTCTTCCATGAAGCAGCGCGCTCGGCTTTGAAGTGGCACAAACCAAAAAGCTTGGTACTAGTTGCCAAGCTCAAAACAGAAGGGGAAGAACATGGGATTTTTTGGAAATATCCTACGCAAGGCTCAAGGTCTACCAACAGATAGCGAAGTAGCGCAATCACTCGACAACCTTAAAGCGCAAATAGCAGCTATGAACGCTCTCGCCGATTCACTCGATGCAATAAACTCTGATGCAGATGACGTGAATCTAGGTATGGCCCTCAGGCTCGACATGATGAACTTTGCTTTGCATATTGCTTCATCAGATGGAGTCTTGGAACCCTCAGAAGTTGATGCGATTAACTTATTTTGGGCTACAACTTCACATACGCCGAATGCAAGGCAGCAATTGAGACTCTCGGCTTAGGTGGTCCAGCTTTCTCTCGTACCTTACCTGTATCGTTTCAGATTCTCACCCAAGTTTGCTTAGATGTAGATGCAGAAGCGCGGAAGTTCGCTTCTGCCTTAATAGGCACCTACCAAAATCTTGGTTCTGTTATCGCTATGGTAGACGGAGACGTTAGCCCTCAGGAAAAGCAAGATCTAGATCGCTACATCAACATGCTAGAAAGATACGCAGCCACATTCTAATTCTTCGACGGTGCGCGTAAAGCGGCTTACCTTGAGTAGTTACGCGATTGCGATGCGCCAGGGCTCAAAGTAGCTTGCGTTGGGTAGTTGTGCGATTGCGATGCGCCAGGGATAAGAATTGCGATAGTGTTTGATTTTTTAGTCTCGAGCAGGCTTATTTTCTGCTGTCCAGGGCTTTTAGCAGTGTTTCACGCGAAGAATTCACGCACTATCGGGATTCTTATCCAGTAGAGCCCGAAAAAGAGAATCTCGATACACAAGTGGGTCTGGCTATGTCGAGCTGCGATACTATGCCATCGCCTTCCCGAGCTGCGCCAATCTGCCAGCGCCTTTCTGAGCTGCGAAACTATGCTATCCCCGTCACGAGCTGCATCAAAGTGCCATCCCCTTCCCCATTCATACCGGCTGAGAAGTGCGACTATGTGCGATAATTTCGAGCGGTTAAAATTTTCACCAGGGAAAACGCTGAACGTGATCTTCGATTAGCGTGGATTTTCGTACTTTGCTGCACTTCTCAGCCGCGCGCTCTGTCGGCAAAGCAAGCCGCGTCAAAACCCGCTGTCCGAAGACTAGCAAAACACCAGAACTAACTTAGATTGTGGGAGTGCGAAAACTAGATGCGCGCCATTTCGGACGTGGTGCTTTTGTACCAGTGGTCGTAGTTTGGAGGGCAGTAGCGCTGTGCGCCGGAGTAAGTAATCATCGGCCCATAGCCACCCTTAACAAGGCCGCTTACGTGCGCATCAATTGCTTGGTCCCAGCTGCTCCAAGAAGACTGTCCCCAACCCCATGCATTATAAGGAAGGAAGCAGACGCTACCCTTTGAACTCTCGGTGTTCGAGATAGCCGGCGAGATGCGTGGATCGATTCCGTACTTCCAAGCAGCTTCTGCAAAAGCAGCGCCGTGTCCGCCAAGAGGAGAACTACCTAGATACGCGTCGATTCGAGATGACCAGTGATTGACGAAGGTGTCATGATCAAGCGTCCAATCGACAGCTTCGAGACCAGCTACAGCTGCATCTCCTGCAGAACGAGCCTGCAAAGCATCCAGTTCGGCTTTTTTGGCAGCCTCAGCGGCAAGACGAGCTTGCTCAGCGGCGATGCGCTCGGCCTCTTCTTTAGCGAGCATTTCATTAACTGCTTGGTCGATGTTGCGTGATGCAGGCTTGGTAAGAACTGAGGTTTCGCCTGCGCTTAAATCGGAAACGGTCTGAATTCCGCCTTGAGCGTCAGTGTTTTCCGAACTTGTAGTTTGAGATGCGGTTTGAGATAAACCGAAGGTTGAAGCGTTTGTGTTGCCGGCACCAGCAACGGGAGTGTTAAGGCCATATACAACAATGAACAGGGCTATTGTTGCTATGATAACGCCACCAATAAGGAGAATTTTCCCTTGAGGAGAGCGTTTTTCCTTGTAACTTTGTTTTATCAAAACTAGCAAACCTTCCATATTAGCAGCGCAAAAAACAACCGCCTGAGCGGTGACAGCCTGCTAAATTGTAAGAATGGATTGCTGTCTGAGAGCGCTATTTACTATGTTAACTGTTGGTATTTTACCCTAGCCCGTGACAAGTCACAAGTTTCTGAGGATACTCCATGTTTTGTTCTATAAGTGCAGGAACTTTGTTGTCATCTTGTGAAGAAATACATATAATCCCTGGTCAAAGCGTTGCAAATAGCGAACAAAGCGCCTGTATGTACTTGCATCCGAAAGGCGTAAACCCTGGTCGAACGCCCGCAGAGACCTTTCGTGCCTAGCTCTTAGGCATAAGAATTGCAGCGATGAAATACATTATCAGCGTGAACCACGGAGACACCACCAGCAACACGATTGCTATTACTCGTACAATTATCGAATCGACGTTTACATACGCCGCAATTCCGCCGCATACGCCTAATATGCGCTTGTCGAGCTGACTACGCCGCAGGGGCCTTGTGGTATCGATTGATACGCGTTTAAACTTGCCGGTTTTTGCCGCCCACACTACATACACTCCGATGCCAATAAGCGCTATCGGCCAAGCAAACGATAAGAAGGTACTCCACACACGTTCGACGGTGCCCCACCAACTTGAACCAAAGAAATGCTCGAGCAGCTTAATAATCCCAAAGAAAATCAGTACGGCTCCAGCAAGGATTCCGATTTGTGCAGCGGTTGATTGTTGGGGATTCTTTTTGTTCACTAGATCACAACCATGGATTAATCGAATACGTATAACTATGTCCAGTCGGCAGAGTAAGCGTAATCAAATCGGTAGTTCCCGGATATGAAAACCATCCAATGCCAATAACGCAGAAAGCAATCAGGCACAGGCAGCCTATCAAGGTAATCAGCGGAGTATCAAGCGCGCCGCCCAGGATAAACAATCCACATGCGATAACAAGAATGGGCCACAAGTTAATAAAGATTGGCTCGAGGCTTTCAAGCGTAACGAGGCCCAGGCTAAAGAAGAGGGCAGAAGCGCCAAAGGCAAACTGCATGAGACCGTTTGCGAAGCGAGACTTTCTGCGCCCCCGCTTGCCAGGCACAATCATCTGTCCCAAGCCTACAATCACAAAGATTAGGGGCCAGAACTGCCACCATTCCACACCACTCACGAAGGTGCCTAAGAGAGCGCAGATTCCAACAAATAGCAAGATAAAGCCAAACCATACAGCGCCATGTACGCCAGATTCGCTCTTCTTCGTATTTTCTTGGCGCACATGCTCTGCTTCACCTTGTTGAGCAGTGTAGGTATAAGGAATCTTTTCTGTTGGCGGCGGCGGTGCTGTATAAACACCAGCACTTGAGTAGCTTTGGGTAGCTTGCGCTTCTGCGGATCCCTTTGGGGGCTCAGGCGGAACGTGGGCACAGCCCGAATAGGCAGCATAGCTTGCCTCTGTTGCGTTTGCCTTGGCGCTCTGAGACTCTTTTTGCGGCTGCTTTGAGTAATCTACCTGACCGTAGGTGTCCGATCGAACCTCTTGGGCTTGTACGTCGACTGGTGCTTCCGGATCTGGCTCTTGCGGCAAAATAATCCACAAAGCCACATAGGCAACGGCAAGCACCCCTGCCGAAAGAATCGTGAGAAAGACAGTAATAATCTGAATGACAATTGGGTCAACCTTCAGGTATTCAGCAACCCCGGTGCACACTCCTCCACCGATAGTTCCGTGCGCACGATATAGTTTTTTCTCGGTTGTCACGCCTACTCCTCGCGTAGTGCTTCAAGCGCGAGAGCTGAATCAATTCTCCTAAGACGCATCCTCTTCGCGTTCAGTTTCGTTTTCTTCTACATCAGGGACTTCTTCTGCCTGCAGCCGTTTCACACGGATAATAGAAATACGATGACGCCTCATGGACTGAATCTTAAAGGAGTACCCTTTGATTTCAAGCTCCTCGCCCACTTTTGGAACTGAATCTAAGGTGTCCATCAACCAACCCGCAATGGTTTCATATTCGCCTGACTCTTCGACGGGCCATCCCAGTTCGACCGAATCGTCACAAGGATATCGCCCATCAACTAACCACTCATCATCTGAAAGTGGTGTCAGGTATTTGTCATCGGGGTCCGACTCGTCAATAATCTCGCCCACGATTTCCTCGATGATATCCTCGACGGTTATTAAACCATCGGTGCCACCATACTCGTCTACAACGATAGCCATCTGTTGACGATTTGTTTGCATTTCTGAGAGAAGCGGATATATTTCCTTCGTTTCTGGTACATAAAAGGCCTCGAAGGCATACTTTTCGACAGGTTCGTCTTCTTTGCCTTCCATGAGCGGCGTGACCAAATCCTTGAAATACGCGATTCCAATAATGCGATCGTAATCCTCGTGATAGACCGGCAAACGCGAGTACCCCGTTCCGCGCATGCGGTCGATTGCCTGCTGCACTGTTTCGACATCCTCAACCAAAATCATGTCAACGCGAGGCGTCATAACCTCACGGACCATAGTGTCGCCCAGGTCGATAATCTCATGAATCATGCGCTTTTCGTCGTCGAGCAGCTCTGCGGCATCGGTAACAAGATGCTTGATTTCCTCTTCAGAAATTGGCTGATTATCTTCGACGGTTTTCACGCGGAAAAGCTTTGCAAGACCATTGGTGCAAAGTGTTGCGAAGCTCGCCAGCGGAGAAAGAATCAAGCTGAATAAAGAAACGGGTCGCGCGACCATCTTGGCAACTTTTTCGGATTGCACGAGGGCAATGCGCTGAGGCAAGAGGTATCCGAGCACGACACCGAGAAAAGAGATGCAAAGCGTTATGAGCACGGGCGCGATTATTAATGCGCTTGCGCTTAGCCAGCCGATGTTGAAGCTTGTCAGCCATACAGCAAGCGGAGAGGCAAGATTTATGGCAGCTACCACCGCAGCAAAAAAGCCGCACAGCGTGATTGCTACCTGGATGGTAACCGAAAGCTTATGAGGATTGTTTGTAAGCGTCGAAGCGAGTTTTGCGCGCTTGTTGCCCTCGTCTGCTTCTTTTTGAAGAAGTGCCTTTTTGGCATTACCGAGCGCCGCTTCCGATATCGAGAAATATCCAATTACCAAAACAAGCAGGAACGTAACAATGATGCTAATTCCTATCTCCATTTATGTTGCTTCACCCCTTTGCCCCATCTCACATAATGAAGAGGAGTATCGCCAAGAACTGGCAGATAGAGCCTGCAAGAACGAAAAGGTGGAAGATGGAGTGCATATAAGGAATTTTCTTGAGAACGTAGAATATACAGCCAATGCTGTAGCAAATGCCGCCGCCAACCAAGAGCCAAAGGCCTGCTGTGGGAAGAAGCTCGATTAACTGCGGAATAAACCACACCACGCTCCAGCCCAATAAGAGGTAGAGCACTGCCGATATCCAGCGTGGGCGAAACACCCAAAAAGCTTCGCAGGCGACACCAATAAGCGCGACTGCCCACACAAAAATGCAGAGCCACATGCCTCCAACATCGGCAAGGGTTATCAGGCAGAATGGCGTGTAAGACCCCGCAATAAATAGGTAGATGCAGCTGTGATCCAAAATCTTAAATATCTTCTTGGCTTTTTCGACTGCGATTGCATGATAGAGCGTTGACATGGTGTATTCGAGAAGCATGGTTATGACATACACCAAGCCCGCGAACAAAAAGATGCCGCCGCCATCGTCAAGAGATGCCCGAATAATCAGAGGTATTGCCGCGATGGATAGCAGCGCCCCAATGCCATGAGTGATAGAGTTAGCGATTTCTTCACCAAGCGTGTATTCACGGACATTGCGCTCTTTCTGCGTGGCATTAGCCGAGGTGTTTGAGCGCGCGTTGGTCATGAGCTTGAGTTGCTCGTAATCGCTTGGTTTGAACTGGGAAGGCGTCCACGCATGAGCTTCGTGGTTTTCGAAACGCGCATCTTTTTCATTCTTCATTTTGATCGCGCGAGCCTCTTTTGCATCGATAACAGAGACAACCGGAGCGGACGTCTGGCCACTAGATGAATCTGATGTGCTGCCTGTTCCCATAATGATTTACTCTACCACACTTTGACCGGGTCGTACCCAATCGAGCCACTTCTCTGCTTCTTTTTCATCAACGTCGAGAAGGCGGACTGTGGTACCCCCGACACCTGCCGCTGTCCGGGCGTTGATGGTTGCAACGCGTGAGCCCCGCTGCAGCGGATTTGAGCGCGTAAAACCGAACTGAATCTTTTTGCGCGGAAAGCTAATGCTGGCACGCGAGAATCCACCATTGGTAATCTGCATGAAGCGGCGATTGTAGGCAAAGCTCGAGCCTTTAAACCACATCAGCGCGCCAATGATATTGAGTACCATGATGATTGCGCAAAGGATGTATGCGCCGATTGCTCCCATGTTGAAATAGCTGAGGGCGGTAAAGAACTCGGGATCGTTTATAGGACCAAAGTTGTTTGCAAGGATTTGGATGACGGCGGTTATTATGGCCAGCCAAAAACCAACTCCGTGAAGGATAACGCGCCTGATGAGTGCCCTTCGTTTGGAAACCTTGGGCAGAGCGATTTGCTCGGTTGGAACATCGGCAAACTCGGGTGTTAAGCCAGCAAGAATTTCGGGTACGCGGCTCATCTTAACGAAAGGATGCACGATAATGCCTTGCTGAAGCTGCGCTTGTTCTTGTGAGTCTTTCGATGATGCTTCGACTGCGTCAATTTTCCCAAGAGAAAGTTCGCAGTAGCCAATGAGGCGCCTGATAAAACTCTGCTTGATGATGACTGATTGCACGCGATCGATATCAACACCATGAAAACGATGCTGCAAAAGCCCGTGCTCAACCTCGATGCGTGTTCCACGTCTTTTGGCCTTGAACCCACCGTAGGATATGCACGTTCCAACAATTGAAAATAGCCAAATGACTGCCATAAAAGCGATGATTGAGCCAACGACAAACCAGATGAGTTGATCAGCGAAAGCACTTGTAGCCAGGGCTACACCTTCGTTATAGATATAGCGCCCGAGACCTGTCTCGAGCACGTTGCTCATGACGCCAAAAATCGAAGCGATAGCGGCTGATACTGCAAGTATTGCTCCTGTGTTGTTTGAAAGCCCGGTGAAGAATAACTCCTTGTTGCTCAAGCCATATTCGTAGGTAACCACTCCGGTATCTACCATGCCTCCACCAAATACCCCGCGAACATCGTTCATGATTTCTGCAGGTGCGTCCAGCACATTATCCATACGACCAGCGGTTTTGGCTGCAGCTGCGGTGCCTTGCTCAGAAGCTTGGGCGGAGAGAATGAATTGCTTTCTCGAGAAGAGTTCGGCGCGTAGCCATTCTGCCACAAAGTTTTGCAAATAAGGGACTGTTACCGCTTTATTTGCCGCACCACCTGCGGTATCAATGTTTACCGTACACACACCCAGCAAACGCTGAATGAGGGAAGCTCGCTGGTTAACCGACTGAACGCGCTGGTAAGGAATGTGGATGCGCTTTTTGTTGAGAATGCCAGAGTAGAGGCTGAATTCTTTTTCTCCCAGCTCAAAGTAGAGATGCTTCCATGACAGCACCATGTATCCGATGACTGCACCCACGATAAGCAGAAAGAGCACAAAGACACCAACCAGGGCAAGCATGCCTCCTCCCAGTGAAGCAAGCTCTCCGCTGAGTGCGACAGGGCCTCCCGCAAAGAGGAAGACGATGAATACGGAGAAGACTATCGAAACACTGCCGAGCCACACGTAAGAATGGTGTACGTGATACTGAGGCGGCTGACCAGGCTGTTGCTGATCGGGCTGAGGTACTTGTTGCGGCGCGGGCTGCGTGGCGTAGCCCAGTGGCGGCTGGCCAGGTTGCGGTGGCATTTGCTGCGGGTCAAAATACTGCTGTGGCGCAACCTGCTGCGGGTCGTGTTGCTGGGGTGGCATGTGTTGTTGTTCGTAGTATTGCGCTTGCTGCCCTACTGGTTGTTGATAATACGGTTGCTGCTGCACTTGCTGATCTGCAGCTTGTGCATACTGCGGCGGTTGAGGCGGCAAATTTGTTTGATTGGGCTGCTGAGCTGCGGGCGCCTGCTGAGGTGCGGGCTGCGCCACAGGCGGCTCTTGCGTAGGTTGCTGAGCTGCGGGCGCCTGCGGAGCTGCGGGCTGCGCCACAGGCGGCTCTTGCGTTGGCTGTTGTGATTGATCGGGCTGCTGATTGACGTCGTTCATGCTAGACGTCCTCTTGTGCGATGCGTGCAAGTTCGGCAGCCTTGTCGCGTACCTCTTCTGCAACTTCTATATCGAGCCCAGGGATTTCATGTTCGCCAGCTGCGGTTGAAACCGTAACGCTAGAAAGCTTGAAGGCTCGCAGAATCGGCCCTTGCCGCGTGTCGGTATTTTGCACGCGGATAAAGGGGATGATGAAGCGTTTACGCCAGATAATTCCCAGCGAGATGTCGAGATAATCTTGAGAGAGCTCATAACGCCAGCGCACATAGCGTATCGGCGGTAAAACTCCAATCAAAACAATGAGACCAACCAGGTATAACGCAGCGACAATGCCACACACCACCAGACACCAGGTATCTCCTGTTGCGACATAAGCAATCATGAATGGTGCGAAGCAACACACAAATGTGAGGGTGGTCCAAATCGCATCGTTAATGCGCCATACGTTTTTGATTTTCGGATTGAGCTGATTTTTGGGGAGTTCTCTCATGGGTTTCTTTCTCTGAGGGGTTTTGCTACATATCCGCTCCCATAATAGCAAATATCCTTGAGTTGCTTGGTACTCAATCACTACCTGTAATATTCGGAGCATGAATAGGTTTCTTCGTGCCAGAATGCCGCCACCCTTGGCCACGCCTTGCTTCATGATGCCCTCATGTAGGTATCTTTCTTGACCGTCTTTCGCCTACAAGACCAGTCAGATTGTTAGAGCTGTAGCCGCATATTCGTCTTGGCGAGCCATCATCAATAGCGCAGCCACTCTCTCTTGCACCATGCTTATCGACGATCGAGTCAACCAACAATCGTGCGTACTCTGGCGACGTTCACTCATTTGCAAACCAATAAAGGCAAACGAGAGGTTTTCGGCTAAACAAGAACCGCTTCCTACTGAATCGCCCAGCTTTCTGCACGTTTTCGTATATCCACGAAACGCTGATAAACCCCTTCTTGCTGTAACAATTCTTCGTGCGTGCCCTCCTGTACAAGCTCACCAGCATCCAATACAAGAATTCGATCCGCAGACTCTATCGTGTTCAGACGATCGCGTGCCGAATGTTGGTGTAAAGAGAAATTTGATTTGAAGGCTGAGCCAGCCTGAACATGAAGATACGGTCATCGTCTAGAATCTGTTAACTACCACGAAAACGGATTCAAAGGAAGGCGATGACCGCAATGAACACTTTACCCGAATCGATGACCGATATGCCACGGTTTGACGATGGGATGCTTGATCTACGTGAACTTGGACGGACCCTTGTCGAGACACTCGTCAACGAGATCATGGCCGCACAGGCCGATATGCTCTGCGAGGATGGCAACTCCAGGAACGGCTACCGTGAGCGCAAGCTCTCCACCAGCGTGGGCGAGATCACCATGAAAGTCCCCAAGTTGCGCATGGGCAGCTACTTCCCAGACGACATGATCAACCGCTACTCGCGTACCGATCGGGCTGTGGTTGCAGCCGTAGCCGAGATGTATGCGACCGGTGTCTCCACGCGAAAGATAGAGAAGGTGGCCGCCAAGCTGGGCGTGAGACGCATGAGCGCCAGTCAGGTCAGTCGCATCTGCGAGGTGCTTGACGAGGAAGTAGCTGACCTACAGACTCAGGAGTTCGTCGAACTCGAGTTCCCGTATCTTTGGATCGATGCCACCTACATCAAGGCCCGTGAGGATGGACATGTCTCATCCATGGCTGCCGTCACCGCAATCGCCTGCGGTACCGACGGAATCCGCCGTTTCGTGGGTTTTGATTGCGTGGATACCGAATCATACGGTTCCTGGTTGGGTTTTCTGAAGAACCTGAGAGCGCGTGGAGTGAATGGCGTGCAGTGCGTCACATCAGATGCCCACGAGGGCCTGAAGCGGGCCATCGCAGAGTGCTTTCCGGGATCTGCCTGGCAACGTTGCATCGTCCATCTGGAGCGCAACGTCTGCTCGCTGCTTAAGACCAGACGGCAACGGGCGATGGCTGGATGTGCCCTGCAGGCGGTGTTCAGGGAAAGCGATCCCGTCATGGTGCGCGAGGCTTACCATGTGGCGATTGATGAGATCGCCAAGATGAGCAGTAATGCTGCTGGACTCCTTGAGGAAGCAGAGGCCGACGCGCTGGCCTATCTGGATTTCCCCATCGAACATCACAGGCGTCTGAGGACAAACAACGTGCAGGAACGCACGAACCGCGAGATCAAGAGACGTAGCCGTGTGGTACAGGTGTTTCCCTCCACCAAATCCCTCATCCGTCTGATCGGTGCAGTGTGTGCTGAGATCAACGAGGACTGGTCATCGAGATGCTACATCGTACCCGAATCAATTGCGATTCTAAACGAGGAGAAACCAACTGCTACCGCGTCACCGGCGACAGAGGAGGAGCGGCAACGTGCCGCCAGGTTGGTTGCTGTAGCAATGGAATCTGTAGGTCAAAGAAGGAGGGCTGCCTAGAAACTGCTATGATGCTCCAGTAACGATTCTGAGGCGATGACCTCTTACACCAACATTCGCGACACTACC
>JBMNSJ010000030.1:0-25645 GCA_050945135.1 Raoultibacter sp. | reverse complement strand
CGCAGGTTCATGATGATCTGCTCTGTGGTGTAGCGTGTCTTTTTCATTGTCTGGTCCTTTCCCTTCAGTGTCGAATTCTATCTATTTCCTAACACTGGGGTTGGATCAGATTCAGGGGGTCATGCCATTACTTTTAGCTGTATCTTGTCTGCAGCTGTTGATGAAGAGATTCTAGTGAGAAACCCACATGCCAAAGTGAAGAAGCCTAGAGTTGATACTGAAGAGAAAACGCCGCTAGATAAAGAGCAAGCAAGAAGGCTCATTAAATCGCTGAATGAAGATGACCCTAATGCTCATACTATAGGCGTACTTTTGGCTCTTACCTGTGGTTTAAGGCGCGCGGAGGTTCTTGGGCTTCGTTGGTGCGATTTTGACAAGGAGAAAAGGTGTATTCAAGTTGTTCGTACTTTGTCCGCTGATGGTCGTGAGATAAAAACCACTAAAACCAAGGCGGGGCGGCGCACGATCCCTCTTGATGCAGCTACAGCAAAACGTTTAGAAGATTGGAAAACGGTACAAGGTAACTATCTTTTAAGCCTTGGGCTTTCGCAGGACGGCGAGAGATATATAGTAACTAGCACCACAGGGGGAAATATGCACCCCGAAAATCTCGCCCGATGGTGGAAAAAGTACAGCAAGAAGAACGGACTTTCGGGGTATTCCTTGCATCAGTTACGCCATACATACGCAACATTATTAGTGGCACAAGGTACTGATATTGTAACAGCCAAAACTTTAATGGGACATACTGATACAAAAATGCTTACGGAGCTGTACGCTCATCTTGTACCAGAAAATGCAAGCAGGGCGGTCGATATGATAGGTAATACCCTGTATGCAGAAGATGATGCAGAAAAGAAAGTAATAGAGTCTGAAGGCAAGGAAAAAACGGCCTAAAACTCAAATTGGTTTGCAGCCAGTTACCACCTGGTTACCAGAGAGCACTTTTACAGAAAGTTTTTGGGGTGAAACAAATTAATGACCTGCATAAATAAAATGGTGCGGGCGAAAGGACTTGAACCTTCACGGGGGTTACCCACTAGAACCTAAACCTAGCGCGTCTGCCAATTCCGCCACGCCCGCACACGGCTACCTATAATACCAGAAACGCACGCAATTCAAGCACATTGTTTTGGTACTATCAAAAGAGTAGTGAAAGGAGCTGGGTGTGGAAACTGAACTCAACAAATTACGCGAGATCCTCGATTCAAGCAAAAACATGGTTTTCTTCGGCGGGGCAGGCCTCTCTACCGAAAGTGGAATTCCCGATTTTCGGAGTGCCCAAGGCTTATTTCGAAAAGGTCAAGAGGTTTCTCCTGAGAAGATGGTAAGCCACACGGGCTTTGTTAAGTATCCCCAGGAATTCTATGATTTCTATCGGAGTAAAATCGTCCACAAAGACGCAATGCCAAATCCTGCTCACTATGCTTTAGCCGAGCTTGAGCGTAGAGGTATTCTTCAGATGGTCGTAACTCAAAATGTCGATGGCTTGCATCAAAAGGCTGGATCAAAGCGAGTTATTGAGTTGCATGGAAGCATATACCGAAATTACTGTATGAGATGCGAAAAAGAGTTTCCTCTCGAGACAATTCTCGAGACCGAAGAGATTCCTCATTGCGACGAGTGTGGCACGATGATTAGGCCCGATGTTGTTCTCTTCGGGGAGTCACTCAGGAAAGCAAACGTTATTTACGCGATGCGTCATATTGCTGCTGCAGATACGCTTCTCATTGGCGGAACATCGCTCGTGGTGAGCCCCGCATCAAATTTGATTGATCATTTTAAAGGCAAGAATTTGGTCATCATTAATAAGGATGAAGCTGCCTTTGGTGGGAGAGAGGCACTTTGCATCCAAGCACCCATTGGTCAGGTGCTTGGAGAAGTGGTCTTAGGAAACTCCTAGAGATTAGCCAAGAAATACAATGAGAACGATAGAGAGAATGACGCCAATTCCGATTGCGCCATAACCGAAGAGCGCAAACCCGCGGCTCTCATCTTTACTTGAGTACTTGGTTACTTCTTCTTGTTGCTGTTCTGCGTAATTTAGGTCTGTCATGACAACTCCTACCCACCTGTTCACCCTAGCAATACCTAGGCATATCATACCATACATAGGCAGAGCGATTGTTTATGGTGTTCAAGCTTTGACGCTATTGTTACTAAGCTTTGTTAGCTTCTGGTGTAGCGGGAGCAGTTGTGGTTGTGTTGGATGCAAACCACTCAGAAAGGATTGCGACGCTGTTGGTGCTTCTCTTGAGGTCAAACATGAAGGTTTCGTAGGCGCGATTTAAGGCTTCGTTCCATTCCTGGGATTCCTCAATCGCGGAAAGCTCTATTTCTGAGAGCTCTTGGTCCGAGGATTCTATGCTGTTTTGCACTTTCGATTTCGCCATAGTACTTCCTTCCCATGACATGCTGTGTTTATGCCTTCAATAAATCAAGCACGGTATACGATATCGAAAAAACTAGAGGCTTGGGCTTCTTTGTCACCAAGTTGTTCACTAGGTTCATAGATTCCGTATAGGAGCATTTCAGAAGTTATTAAAAAGCGCCCGAGATTTGAGAGAATGGTGATTCGTTTGTGAAGGTGTTGCATGCAAAACGCCGTTCATGCAGATTCATGTAATGTTCTTTCATAATCATAGGCCTTGTGAGATAATTTCCTTTCGTGTGCGCATGCGGAAAACTACATTCGTATCCCTGATTCAAACTGCGTACACCAGCGAATTAGATTCGTTGAAATGAAAATGAAAAATGGAGGTTTTCGTGAAAACAAAAGTCGAGGAGTTGCAAGACAATCAAGTGAAGCTAACCGTTTCGGTTGATGCTAAGGAAATTGATGACCGTATCAAAAAGACCTATAAGGACTTTTCGTACAAATACAATTTTCCTGGATTCCGCCGAGGTAAAGCTCCTCGTCAGATTATTGATAACGCTCTTGGTGCTGAAGCTGTTCGCGCAACTGTTACTGATGATGTCATTAAAGAGTGCACGCCTCTTGCCGTAGATGAAAGCGGATTTTTCCCTATTTCTCAAGTCAGGCAAGAAAGCGAAGACTCAATGGTCGAGGGAGGCAAAGAATATTCCTTTAGCTTTACCTTTACAAAGAAGCCAGGCCTTACACTTTCTAACTATGATCCTGTAGAAATTGAGCTTCCTGGCGACACCGCAACCGACGAAGACATCGATGCGCAAATTGAAATGCTTCGTGATCACTACTTTACCTTCGAAGATGGAACTGCTGCATCAAAGGTTGCTGAAGGCGGGGCTGTCGATCTTGCAATGAAGGGCACCGACGACAAGGGCGAGAACATTGATTTCCTTGATTCGGACTCTCGTCTTTACGTTTTAGGAAGCGGTATCTTCCCAGTTGAGTTTGATAATGAACTTATTGGCATGAAAAAGGGACAGAAGAAGAGCTTTGACATTGAGTTTAAAGGGCTGTATCCAACCGGTCTTGCAGCTCTTGCTGGTCAAAGTGATTCAGTGCATTTCGATATTGAGGTTAAGGCTGTTAAGAAAAAGGTCTTGCCTGAGATTACAGATGAGTGGGCACGTGATACCTGTGGATTCGAGAGCATCGAAGACATGAAATCACGCATCGGCGAAACCGTAACTCAATCAAAGAAAGATTCTCTTCCTCGTTATAAAGAGACTAAAGCGCTTGAGGCACTCGCTGAGCGCTTAGAGGGAGAAGTTCCAGAGCCTATGATTAACGCTGCACAAGCCGATCTTTTGCAGAAGTTTTTCCAGCAGCTACAATCCTCAGGCATGAGCTTTGATGGGTATCTGCATCAAATGGGAATCAGTGCAGATGAGTTCCAGGCTGATGTCGAAAAACAAGCTCAAGATGTGTCTAAGCAAGACTTAGCTCTAGACGCTTGGGCTATTCATAAAAAGATGACGGTAACCGAAAAGGATCTCGACGAAGAGTTCGCTAAGAGTGGCGCCGAAGATCCTAAAGCACTTTTGGCGGAGTGGCGCGAGAATGGTCAGCTCCATATGATTCGCCAGGGAATTTTGCGTATGCGTGCAGCAGATGAGGTAATCGAGTCAGCGATAGTTTCTGAAGCAAAGCCCGAAAAGAAGTCGGCTGCAAAGAAGGCTCCTGCGAAGAAAGCTCCTGCCAAGAAGGCAGCTGCTAAGTCAGATGATAAAAAGCCAGCAGAAAAGAAGCCAGCTGCGAAGAAGGCACCTGCTAAGAAACCTGCAGTAGCGAAAAAGACGGCAGCAAAGAAAGACGAAGAATAAAAGTCTTATTTCGTTTCGAGAAGCGTCGCAAGAGAGGTTAGAAGAGATGGAAACGCGAAAGCGTTGCCGGAAATGAGGAACATATGACACACAACAACATCAACTCAGCACTTATTCCTTACGTAATCGAGCAATCGCCTCGAGGTGAGCGCAGCTATGATATTTACTCGCGTTTGCTCAACGAGCGCATCATCTTTCTTGGCGAAGCAATCGATGATCACGTTGCAAATTCGGTTGTAGCACAGCTCTTGCATCTTGAAAGTGCAGATCCCGATAAGGATATCTCGCTCTACATTAATTCACCGGGTGGTTCGGTAACAGCCGGTTTGGCAATTCTCGACACGATGGATTTCATCAAATGCGACGTTTCTACAATTTGTCTTGGGCAATGTGCTTCGATGGGCGCAGTCCTTCTGTCATCCGGAACTCCCGGCAAACGCCTTGCGCTTCCTAATTCGATGATTTTAATTCATCAGCCTTCCGGCGGAGCTCAAGGACAGCAAACAGAAATTGCCATCGTTGCAGATTTCATGCTTAAGACACGTAAGCGATTGAATAAAATTCTGGCTGACACAACCGGACAAACGCTTGAGCGTATTCAACTCGACACTGAGCGTGATAATTATATGACTGCCGAAGAGGCTCTCGAATATGGTCTGATTGATAAAATCACGACTGCGCGCCCTGGTGCTGGTGAGTCTTCTAAGAGTGAATAATGACAAAAGATAGAGACGATAGTATTTTCGAAAAAGAAGAAGACCCTCGCGAAATCGCTTGCGCTTTTTGCGGAAAATCACCGCATCAAGTTGCTGCTATGATTTCGGGTCCAAATGGAATCTATATTTGTGATGAGTGCATCTCTATTTGCGCTGATGCAATGATGAGAGATTTAGGACTAAGCGTCCCTCACGATTTACGCACGCTTGAGCGCGATGATATGCGTTCTGCTGCAAGAGGGAAAGCCTCAGATGTCTTAGAGATAACCGACAATCCTGATCCTGATACGATTCTCGAAAACCTTCCAACTCCTCATGAGTTACTCGCAGGTCTTTCTGAGCATGTCGTAGGTCAGGAATCTGCCAAAAGAGCGCTATCGGTGGCAGTGTATAACCACTACAAACGTATTAGCATGGGAGCAGATTTTGATCAGGGCGACGTGGAGCTTGCTAAGAGCAATATCATGTTACTCGGACCTACGGGGTCTGGAAAAACTTTGCTAGCACAAACGCTTGCGCGCACATTGCAGGTTCCCTTTGCTATCGCTGACGCAACCACGCTTACAGAAGCTGGCTACGTAGGAGAAGATGTCGAAAATATTCTCCTTAAACTTATTACTGCTGCTGATTTTGATATTCCTCGTGCTGAAATTGGCATTATCTATATTGACGAAATAGATAAAGTTGCGCGGAAAGCTGAGAACCTCTCCATTACGCGCGATGTGTCTGGTGAAGGTGTTCAGCAGGCTTTACTTAAGATTGTTGAGGGTAGTGAAGCTAGCGTGCCGCCACAGGGTGGAAGAAAGCATCCGCAGCAAGAGCTTATCCATATCGACACAACTAATATACTCTTTATATTCGGCGGTGCTTTTGTAGGGCTTGCCGATATCATCGCGCAACGCGTGGGTACGAGCGGATTAGGCTTCAATTCTGAAGTTCCCGATTCCAAGAAAAAAGCCGAGAGCGAATTGCTGGAAAAAGTTCTTCCAGAAGACCTTACAAAGTTTGGTATGATTCCTGAGTTCGTCGGTAGAATCCCTGTCATAACTTCGCTTTCTGAGCTTTCTGAAAGCGATTTGGTTCGTATTCTGACTGAGCCAAAAAATGCCTTGGTCAAGCAATACACGCGTATGTTTGAGTTCGAAGATTCGCGTCTGGTGTTCGAGCCTGAAGCCTTGTCGGCTATTGCGGCAGAAGCAGTTGAGCACGGAACTGGAGCTCGTGGACTTCGTTCAATATGCGAAAGAGTACTGCTTGATGTGATGTATGACTTACCGGAAAAAGATGAGAGCACTCAGGTGGTAATCCGTGCGAGTGATATCACCGGCGAAACCAAACCGGTAATCGAGAAAGACACTAAAAAGGGCTCTCGCAAGCAAAGCGCGTAAAGAAAAGATACGAGATAAGCAAGAGAGAGCCTGGCACAGAACAGGCTCTTCTCATTAGAGGAAGAGAGAAGATGGTCGAGAAGAAGAATACCGAGCAAGAAACGAGAAAAGTTGATTTCGATTTCGCAGCACACGAGGAACCCTTTTTCGATGCTTGGTCTGAAGGTGGATATTTTTCTCGTACATCAGGTAGGGGAGAGCATGCTGATGAGAGCTTTAGTATTGTAATTCCTCCTCCCAATATTACTGGTGTGCTTCATATGGGGCACGCGTTAAACAACACCATCCAGGATGCTTGTATACGCCGCGCGCGCATGCAGGGATATCAGACACGTTGGGTTATTGGTACTGATCATGCTGGTATTGCTACACAGACGAAGGTGGACAAAAAGCTTGCCGAAGATGGCATATCGCGTCTTGAAATAGGACGCGAGGCATTCATTGAAGCTTGTTATGACTGGTATAAAGAATACGGTTCAACCATCGTCAACCAGCTTAAAGGCATGGGTTGTTCGTGCGATTTCGACGAAGAACATTTCACCCTCGAGCCAGCATATGTAAAAGCGGTAAGGAAAGTTTTTGTTGACTGGTATCACGATGATCTTATCTTCCGTGGCAAACGCATCGTAAACTGGTGTCCTCATTGCACCACGGCGATTGCTGATGATGAGGCTGAGTATACAGATGAGGCTGGTCACCTATGGTATCTGCGCTATCCTTTGACCGAGCCTGTTGATGGCATGGAATACATCGTTGTTGCAACTACCCGCCCCGAAACCATGCTTGGTGATACTGGAGTTGCGGTAAGCCCCAAAGACGATCGCTTTAAGCACCTGGTTGGAAAAACAGTCAAACTTCCTTTGGTCGATCGAGTTGTTCCTATCTTTAGTGATTTCCTAGTTGATGCAGAATTTGGCACCGGTTTTGTCAAGGTGACTCCTGCTCATGATGCAAACGATAATGCAATGGGGGCACGCGCGGGCTTAGAGATTATTAACGTGTTCGACGAGACAGCTCATGTTGTCGAAGGTTACGGTGAGTTCAGCGGAATGTCGCGCGAACAGGCGCGTGAAGCAGTTGTTGCTCGCTTCGAAGAGCTTGGCCTTCTCGATCACATCGAGGACCACGACCACTCTGTTATGACCTGTTATCGCTGTCACACGAAGCTTGAGCCATGGCTTTCCGAACAGTGGTTTGTTGCGGTAGATCGATTGAAAGTTGATGCAGCTCGCGTTGTGAATGAGGGCGAAATCACCTTCCATCCTGCTCGATGGAAACAGGTTTATCTTGATTGGATGGAAAACCTTAAAGATTGGTGTATTTCACGCCAGCTGTGGTGGGGACATCGTATCCCAATGTTTTACTGCGATTCATGCGGCTGGGAAGATGCCAGTAACGAAGATGTTGAGGTATGTCCGGTATGCGGCGCTCCAACTCGTCAAGACGAAGACGTGCTCGATACCTGGTTCTCTTCGCAACTGTGGCCTTTTGCCACAATGGGCTGGTCACTTGAGGGTATGGACGCTCGCGAAATGCGCTACTCCTATCCCACGCAAGTTCTATCAACTGCCCGCGATATTATGGGTTTGTGGGTAGCACGCATGGTTATGTCGTCAATGTATTTCACAGGCAAGATACCCTTCAAAAACGTAATTATTCACCCAACCGTACTTGGCTCTGATGGTAAGCCAATGAGCAAGTCGCGCGGAAATGGTGTTGAGCCTTTAGAGCTTATGAAAAGCTACGGGGCTGACGGCATGCGTTTTGGTCTTTTGATGCAGGTAACTGGTGCTCAAGACTTGAAATTCAATGAGTCCAAGCTGGAAAGCAGCAGAAATTTTGCAAATAAGATTCGCAATGCTGCACGCTTTGTCATGATGAATTTAGATGATTATCAGCCGGGCGATCCAATGCCTACAACACCTGCTGACAAATGGATTTTCTCGCGTTTGGCAAGTCTTGTTTCTCGCCTTGATGAAGCCTTTGATGCCTATGAGTTTGGCGAGATAACACGCGAGCTTTATGCCTTCTTCTGGAATGAGTTCTGCGATTGGTATATTGAGTTTTCGAAAAGTCGTTTATCGGGAGACGCTCAAGACAGAGCTATATGTCAGCGCAATCTTGTTTTCATCCTAGATTCAGCCCTGCGTCTCTTGCACCCAATTATGCCTTTCATCACCGAAGAAATTTATCAGCAGCTTCCGAATAAGAAAGATGCTCCCTACCTTATTATTGGTTCCTGGCCTAAGGCTCAAGAGCTTGCGCACTTTATCGACCCACGTTCTGAGCGCGCTATCACCATGGTGACTGAGCTTGTGTCTTCGGTTCGATCCGTGAGGGCACGCTATCAGATTTCGCCTAAGACAGAGCTTGAGGTTGTAATTAAGGTAGAGAATGCTGATGATCTGGTTCTTCTGGAAGAGCAGCAAAAGCTTCTCTGTGATATGGCACATATTACGGTTGCTCAAATGTCGAGTACTGTTGAAAAGCCTAAAGAGTCAGCAGTGGCTTTGGTTTCGGGTCTTGAAGTGTATGTGAAGCTCTCTGGCTTGGTTGATTTCGAAGCCGAAAAGGCTCGTCTTCAGAAGGAGCAAGCTAAGGTAGAAAAAGATGCTGCAAAGCTAGGAAAGAAGCTTTCAAATCCAGGATTTTTGAGCAAAGCAGCTCCTGAAATTATTGAAAAAGATCAAGCAAAGCATGCAGAATTGGTTGACCTTTTGGAGCGGATAGCAGCCCAGCTTGAGGAAATTGCATAGGTTCGCTATGCTGCTATTTGCATCTTTGCTACAATGGTGCAGGTTTTTTAAGGTAATTCGCGACTAGCTTGTTCGTGGCTATGAACGGATAAAACGTAGTCTAAATCAGAAAAACGAGGTTAGCATGAACGAACTGATAGCGCAGTTGTGGACACCAGAATTGCAGCAGGCATTTACTATTGTAGTGGTGTTCCTTGTCATACTATATGTTCTCTCAATTATCTGGGTAGTACGCGATGCATATTTACGTGGCTCATACTGGTACATATGGGCGGTAGTTGCTCTTGTGCCCTTGCTCGGTGTTATCGCTTATTGTCTTCTGCGTCCACCACTACTTCAAATTGATCGCGACGAGCAAGAACTTGAAATTGCCATTAAGCAGCGCGAGCTGATGAGGTATGGCGAGTGCGCTAACTGTGGCTACCCCGTAGAAGATACCTATGTCCTCTGCCCAAACTGTCACCAGCAACTTCGTAATCTTTGTACTGGTTGTGGCAAAGCGCTCGATCCTACTTGGAAGGTGTGTCCATACTGCACAACTCCCGTTGGCGGACCTTCTCACTCACGGCGAACTACTACGCGGCCGCGTACCGCTTCAGCAGCACAAAGCATGGCTGATGCAGCGCGGCAAACTCGATCTCGCGCGGCGGCTCAAACTCAAGAAGAGCCACGAGGCTAAGTTCTATACATTATTTTACAAATAATGTATAAGCTCGACGTTGCGGGTTTACGTGGTACTTCATCTTGACGCTCCAAGCCCTCGTCACGTACGAAGTGCGCATTATCGGTCTTTCACGACAATCTGAAATACCACATAAAACCTCACTGACCTTAGTGGACATGTGAGGTTCGAAAAATATAATGAGGGTTTAGAAGTTGTAGTGCAGGTGCTTTGTATGCACCCGGCACAGAAAGGAAGATCATGAATATCTTTTTACCCGATGGTTCAAAAAAGGAGCTCGAGCCTGGAGCTTGCGTAGCCGATGTTGCTGCTTCAATTGGGGCAGGACTTGCAAAAGCAGCCCTTGCGGGAAAGGTTAACGACGCTCTTGTTGATTTAAGTTATGAGGTGTCAGAAGGCGATGCCGTTTCTATTATCACCAATAAAAGCCCCGAAGCACTTGATATCCTTCGCCACTCAGCTGCGCATATTATGGCGCAAGCGCTTAAAGATTTGCATCCAAACATCGAGTTTGGAATTGGACCTGCTATCGAAAACGGCTTTTATTACGACATAAAACTCGACAAGAATCTCGGTCCTGATGACTTAGAAAAAATTGAAGCACGTATGGCAGAAATTGTTGCTTCTGCCGAACCTTTCGAGCGCAAGGTGCTTTCTCGCGAAGAGGCATATGAGCTCTTTAAGAGTAAAGGTCAGATGCTGAAACTGGAATTAATCGAGGATCTCGGGGCAGATGAAACCATTACAACGTACACGATTGGGGATTTTACCGATCTATGTCGTGGGCCTCATATTCCCGATACTTCCAAATTAGCTGCTTTTAAGCTTACCAAGCTTGCAGGTGCGTACTGGCGTGGCGATAGCGACAGAGAGATGCTCCAGCGTGTTTACGGAACTGCTTTCTTCAATAAGAAGGAAATGCAGACCTATCTCAGTAATCTTGAAGAAGCAGAAAAGCGTGACCATCGCAAACTTGGTCGTGAGCTTGGAATCTACATGATGGATCCTATGGCGGGCGTAGGTTTGCCGCTCTATCTTCCAAAGGGTGCTCGGGTTATTCGCACGATGCAAGAGTGGCTGCGTCGCGATTTGTATAAACGAGGATATGAAGAGGTTATTACTCCCCACATTTATAATGCTGATGTTTGGAAGACTTCAGGGCACTACGATTTTTACCACGAGAATATGTACTTCTTCAATATCAATGAAGGCGACGAAGAAAACCCTCGTCACTCCGAATATGCAGTAAAGCCCATGAACTGTCCGGGTCACGTGCTATTGTACAAAAATGATATCCATTCATATCGTGAGTTGCCAATTCGCTTCTTCGAGTTTGGAACGGTGTATCGCCACGAAATGAGCGGGGTAGTGCACGGTTTATTACGAGCTCGCGGCTTTACGCAAGATGATGCTCATGTATTCTGTCGTCGTGATCAGGTAGTTGATGAGGTTCTTGGCATGCTTGATCTTATCGATTACATCATGACAAGCTTCGGCTTTGAATATTCAGCAGAAATTTCTACGCGCCCGGAAAAGAGCATCGGTAGCGATGATATGTGGGAATATGCTACCAACTCTTTGAAAGATGCGTGCGCACGTTATGGCCTTGAGCACGATATAAACGAGGGTGACGGAGCATTTTACGGACCCAAGATTGATATCAAAGTCAAAGATGCCATTGGTCGTACGTGGCAGTGCTCTACCATTCAAGTCGACTTCAATTTCCCCGAACGTTTTGATTTAACGTATCGCACGGATAGCAATACCGAAGAACGCCCCTGGATGCTTCATCGTGCAATTTTTGGTTCGATTGAGCGATTCTTGGGTATCTTAATCGAGCACTACGCTGGTGCTCTGCCTTTGTGGTTAGCTCCTGTACAAGTAGCGGTTTTACCTTTAGCTGATCGCCATATTGAAGCTTGTAAAGAACTTGTTAGCAAGATTGAAGCTGCAGGTGGGCGTGTTGAGCTGTATGACCAAAACGAACCCATGAGGGTTAAGATTGCTAAGGCTCAAAGCCAAAAGATTCCTTATATGCTTGTTTTGGGTGATAAAGAAATTGAGAGCGGCACGGTATCTGTACGTGAGCGCCATGAGGGAGACCAAGGCGTATGGGAGATTGATCGCTTCATCGAGGTCATCAAAGAGGCTGCACTGTAAACGCTTCCTGATTGAGGTGTTAGCTGGATGCGTATGTCTTGATGTAGTGCGGTCATCGTTATGACTTGACTCATTGCGATAGGAGCTTGCAAGCGAGTTCGCTCCTCTCGCATTACAGGACCGGACGGATTAAGCCAAGAAATCCCTCGGGGTTGTCGCTTGATGGGCAACCTCGAGGGATACTTTTTTCATCTGGAAGCTTTTTTGGAACGGAATGAGCTTAGTCCGGATTTTTGCTTCCTGTATGCAAGCAGTAAAAATTGCAGTAGCTTTGTGACCAGGCGCTCTCTCTTGGCATCAGTTTGCATGACGACAATCTCGCTCTAAAATACGCTCGAAAATCCGGACTAAGCCCATTCCGTACCAATTTTTGGCCTCTGCGATAAATAGGTAGGTTTTTTTCCGGATAGGCAGGCTTAGCACCACATAAACAGGCTTAGCACCGTATAGGCTGGGCCTCTCTCAGAAAACTGCTCGGCTAGTTTTGGGAGCTTTCCTTTTCCTCGATTTCGTCTGATGCCTTATGAGTGAGTGAAGCTAGAAGAGGCATTACGAGAACGGTAATAGCTCCCGCAGACACGAGCACCGAAGAAGTACCTGGCGACATGGCACCTACCTGGACAGCAATGGTCGTGACCGCAACTATGATGGGTAGTGCGGTGGTGCAATACAGAGAAACAGTCACACGGTTACGAACGCGCATATCTTTGGTGCTTTTTCCTGTGCTGAGTGCGACAAAGATAGGTACTGCACGAACAAGAAGAAGCAATACGATAAAGCCAATCAGTACAGTCGGACGTGCGAGAACCGCCGATAAATCAACCTTCGCTCCAGAAACTACGAAGAATAAAGGAATGAGAAAACCGTAGGCTATGCCATCAAGTTTCATTTCTAGGTCAGAATTTCCTTCCGGAATTACGTAACGTAAAATAAAGCCAGCAGCAAAAGCCCCCATAATAATATCGAGATGAAAAATTGCTGATAGAGCAGTGAGTGCTACGAGAAGTAGCACCGTAAATCTCATAGCTGTTTGCGAGGTGGTGTTGGCGTTGTCGTCAAGAAAATGATAGATTTTACCACCCGCTTTGCGTGCTCGCGATGAAAAGACGGCAGCTAGGACGGCGATAGCAATGAAAGCTAAAAGGATAAGCACCGTTTTCCACTCTGCTCGCGTCGACAAAAGAAGCGCCATCGCAATAATAGGCCCGAGCTCACCATAGGTTCCATATGAAAGAATTGCGTTTCCTACGCGTGTGTTCATGAGCCCACGTTCTTTCATAATAGGCATGAGGGTGCCAAGAGCTGTTGTGGTTAAGGCAATTGCGATTGCAATAATCTCTATCTCGTTGTTGCGAAGCTGAGGAATCATAAGAACGATTGCAAAAGCTATACCCAGTGAGATAAGCCAGGTTACAAAGCCCCTTTTTCCTTCAGTCCCGGTGAGGTGCTTCGTATTGATTTCATAGCCAGCGAGAAGAAAAAGAAAGGCTAGACCAAGATCTCCCAGAAGGTTAACCGAATCAGACAAAACGATAAGCCCAGCCATATGAGGGCCTAGAACAGCCCCCGCAATTATGAGAAAAACAGTTTCAGGCACTACTTTTCTTGGGATAAGATTTGCAATAAGAGGAGAAAGGGCAGCGACAAGCGCAATAACAGCTATTGAAATGAAGTCAGTGACCATCGTGTAGTGTCGGTCCTTTCGGGTTGTTTGAAAGCTAGTGAAACATTCTAACAAAAGAGCCGGGCTCAGGCGGCAGGCTTCAGGCGATAAAGCCTGTGTCCTCAAGCCATGCAATGATATACTCCCACTATGGAAACACAGCAAAGAAGAATACAAGAGTCTAGCCGCATTAAGCAGAGTGCTTACTATGCGTCGGAAAATCCTTTAAAAGGTGGGCCTGTCGCGAAGTTTTTTGGCATCGCACTTTTGGTGCTGATTATCATCAATGCTCTTTTGGTATTTGTAACCGACGATCCTAATTTTTCGGATACTACACGTTTCTCCTTCAATCTTATCGCTTCAGCATCTACGCTGTTCTTCGGTATTGAGTATGCTGTTCGCCTCTGGATAGCAGATTTGGTATATCCAAGTTTAAGTCCTGGCAAGGCGCGTCTTCGCTACGCATTTTCTTTGATGGGTATTATTGATTTTCTTGCTTTTGCGCCTGGTCTTCTAGCTTTTTTCATACCAGTCTCATCGCAAATACTTCACAGCATCAGAATTATACGTCTCGTTCGTTTAATGAAGCTCACGCGCTATATGAAAGGCCTACATTCCATCGCGCTTGTGTTTTCAAAGCGTCGCTCTGAGATTATTGCGGCTTTTGTTGTGCTTGGTCTTCTCACTGTTACTGCAAGCGTGCTTATGTTTGCACTCGAAAATCCCGTACAGCCAGAAAAATTCGACAGCGTGTTTACCGGGATGTATTGGGCGATGATCACTATTACCACAACGGGCTACGGAGATTTGGTTCCCATAACTGCTGCTGGCCGTTTGCTTGGCTTTGTGGTTATGGTGCTTGCAATTGGTGCGGTTGCTATCCCTGCCGGTATCTTTTCGGCAGGCTTTGTTGCAGAATTTCGTAGTGAAGATGTTCGCGCTAAAGTGCAGGACGTACGGCAGGACTCTCAAGATAGTGAATCAACTGATTGAAGCTGTGAGCAGCTTCGGTATATCCCATTTCATACAAATCAAGCAGCTTCAGCGCGTCTTTTTCCATATTTGATATGGTAATGGGTTCTGGAGGCCTGATGACGAATATGCTGCCTTGTTCATGAAGTTTTGGAAGCAAGCGATATGTGCGGTTGTATTCAAAGTGACGGTACTGTATACGTTCACAAAAGTGGGGATACTCGGGGTAAAGCTGCCGCGCTAAGGTCATAAGTTTATTGGGCGGCTTTACGTAGCTTGCATCTTGCGTAAGAACAACAATGTGCTTTTCTGCTCCAGTTATAATGGAATATAGCAGAGGAACACTATCGCAGGGCCCTCCATCAAGAAGCTTTTTCCCACCGACTTCAACAATCTTACTTACAAGTGGCATAGCGGCAGAGGCGCGTAGGTAGTCGATATCTGCCTTCGGATCGCCGAAGGTAAAATAATGCGGCTCACCTGTTTCAAGGTTGCTTGCAACGGTTGTAAGCTTGATAGGCGAGGAGCGAAAGGCATCAAAATTGAATGGCTCGAGCTCATTGGGAACCTCATCAAATACGAACTCTGCACCAAAGGCATTTCCAGTTAACGCAAAACTGCGCAGCGAAAGATAGCGCCAGTCATCGCAGTATTTAACGTTAAGGTAGCCACTCCTGCCGATATCTCCAGCAACATAATGATATCCGTTCAGGGCTCCTGCTGAAACACCGATAACATGCTCAGCCCATAAGCCATGCTCCATAAAGAAATCGAGAACACCTGATGTGAACTGTCCTCGCATTGCGCCACCTTCAAGGATGAGGTTTGTATGGCTTATGCTTTGTCCAAGGTATGCTGGGGTTTGTGGTTGAAGTCTTGAGTTGTCCGCATCAAGGGGGTACGCGGGGGTAATGCTCATGATAGTCCTTTCTTCCGCAGCTAGTATACTTCCAAGTTTTTCTTCCCATCGATTTTTTGTTGAGATGGTTGCTGTACGGTAACGTTTCTTCATATCGGCTCATGTGCGCGGTATACAATAATGAAAATGTTATGAGAGAGACCAAGGCCGCGCTCTTAAAAACCTTGGTGTAATAAGGAGAATCGCATGACTAAAATCGTTTCATCAGAAGAGTTCCAGACCCAGGTTCTTAACTCCGACAAGCCTGTTTTGGTAGATTTCTTTGCAACCTGGTGCGGGCCCTGCAAGCGCGTTGCTCCTGTAGTAGATGAAATTGCGCAAGAAAAAGCTGGCAAAGTTGATGTTGTGAAACTCGATATCGACCAAAGCCCAGACATTGCTTCAAAATATGGCGTTATGAGCGTGCCCACCTTTATCTTGTTTGAGCAAGGGCAGCCAAAGAAGCAGATTCTTGGAGCTCAGCCAAAAGCTCAGCTTCTTGAGTTTATTTCCTAACTCGATTTGGACAAAAAATGAACGCTTCCAAAAGCCTTCGAGAGAAGGTATATGATGTTGCAATTATAGGCGCTGGTCCTGCAGGCATGACTGCGGGGCTATATGCTGCCCGAGCTGGTCTTAAGGTAGCGCTTTTCGAGCGCATATCAGCAGGTGGGCAGCTTGCTGATATTGAGAAGATTGAAAACTACCCAGGTTTTGCTCAGGGCGTAGAAGGCTTTGAGCTAGCGAGTGCCATGAAGCAGCAATGTGATCGCTTCGGGGCAGAAGAGATTCTCGAAGAGGTTATCGATTTAGATTTCACCACTCCACTCAAGCGTATAGAGACCACCTCCAGCGTTACCCAGGCGCGTAGTGTCATTATTGCCAGTGGTGCTAGACCAAGAAGGATTGGCCTAGAACACGAAGCGGAGCTGCAAGGGAAGGGCATTTCGTATTGCGCTACTTGTGACGGCAATTTTTTCCGAGACAAAGAAGTTATGGTCGTTGGTGGTGGCAATACCGCAGCAATTGATGTTATGTATTTAGCGCGGCTGTGTAAAAAAGTCTATCTCGTACACCGTCGGGGCCACCTTCGTGCAACAACCCTCTATTGCGATGCGATAGAAGCGATAGAAAACGTTGAGCCCATGTGGCACTCGGTGCCCTCAAAGCTAATTCCTGCAGATGGCAAGCTAGCGGGAGTTGAGGTACACAATCTCAAGGACGATAGCTACACAGAAATTGAGTGCAGCGCGCTTTTTGTGGCAGTAGGTACCGAAGCTAACGTTTCCTTTCTTGAAGATGATCTTAAGCGTGACGAAGACGGCTATCTCATTACGTCTGCAAATTGCGAAACTGAGATTCCGGGTGTTTTTGTTGTCGGCGATGCACGCTCAAAAGCCTTGCGTCAAGTGACCACCGCCGTGGCCGACGGTGCAATTGCTGCGGAGATGGCTGCGGAGTACGTCTCATCGTGATATGATTCTTTGTCGCGACTTTTCATTGTCGCATCAGGTTCGAGCACACATAAGGATCATACATGCAAGAGAAGCTACAAAAGATTATTACTGCATATGAAGAGTTGGAATCTCGATTAGGGGATCCAGCAGTTCTTGCTGACCAAAAAGAATACAACCGTCTCGCTAAAGAGTTCTCCAGTCAAGGGCCTCTGGCAGTCAAAGCGCGTGAATACATCGCTGCAGTTGAAGATTTGAAGGCAGCAAAAGAAATGTTGGCCGATGCCGACATGAAAGAATTTGCGCAAGAAGAAATTTCTTCTATCGAAGCCGCCCTTCCGCAGCTTGAGGAAGACATCAAATTTATGCTGATACCTGCCGACCCTGCAGATGAAAAGGATATTATCGTCGAAATCCGTGCAGGTGCTGGTGGAGATGAAGCGGCAATATTTGCCGGAGATTTGTTCCGCATGTATACGCACTTTGCCGATGATCAGGGTTGGAAAACTGAGACTCTCGATATTTCTGCCTCTGAAGCGGGAGGCTTTAAAGAAATCCAGTTTAAAGTTAAGGGCGATAAAGTCTATTCGATGATGAAGTTTGAAAGTGGCGTCCATCGTGTCCAGCGGGTTCCAAAAACCGAAAGTCAGGGGCGTATTCACACTTCAACTGCTACTGTTGCGGTTTTGCCAGAGGCAGATGAGGTTGAGGTTGATATCAACACAAACGATTTACGTATTGACGTCTATCGTGCTGGAGGCCCGGGAGGTCAGTGCGTTAATACGACCGACTCTGCGGTGCGCATCACTCATGTTCCAAGTGGACTTGTGGTACAGTCCCAAGATCAAAAGAGTCAGTTGCAGAACAAGATTGCTGCCATGAGTGTTCTTCGCGCGCGTCTGTACGAAAAGATGCTTGCTGAGCAACATGAAGCTGATGCGGAGCAGCGCCGCAGCCAAATCGGAACAGGCGATAGAAGCGAAAAAATCAGAACCTACAATGGTCCCCAGGATCGGGTTACTGATCATCGCATTAATTACAATGGAACCTATAACGGAATACTTTTGGGTACAAGCGGACACGGGCTCATTGAGCTCATCACCGCGCTACAAGCTGCCGATCGTGCGGCAAAATTAGAAAAAGCAGTATAGAAGAAAACAGAATAGGGACGGATGTAATGAACGGGAAGAGCACGGGAATAGATGGCATGGAGAGCATCAAGGAGCTCTCAAGAGAAGAGCTTATCGACATGGTAGGCATTCTGGCAAAGAATCTTCATGCATTGGATGGTACATGGTTTCAGTCTATAGAGCGTGAGCAGGGCATGGACGATGCTATTCATCACGACTTAAAGGCCTGGGAGCGCTTTACTATCAGTGAGGCTCGCCGTATCAAAAAGTTTCTGAAGCTCGAGGAGCAACCCGGACTCGACGGACTTGAAAAAGCTCTTATCCTAAAGTCAACCACTCTTTCTAATGTGTACGAAATGTTCCGAGAAGATAACACCTTGACTTTCCGAATGGTCGATTGTCGAGTGCAGAATGCTCGAGAGCGAAAGGGTATGGGATTTCATCCTTGCAAGCCTGTCGGTGAAGCGGAATACGCTGGTTTTGCTGCCACAATAGATAGTCGTATTAGCTGTGAGTGTTTGAGCTGCTTTCCCGACATGAATGACAAAACCTGTAATTGTTCTTGGAAGTTTACGCTTGATGAATCAGCAAGCTGAGCTCTGGACGATTAAATCTGCCCTTGATTGGACCGAAGCTTATCTAGGAAGAAAAGGTGATGAGAACCCTCGCCTTTCAGCGCAGTGGCTCTTAAGCATTGCCACTGGTCTTTCACGAATTGAGCTCTATACCTCTTATGATAAGCCTCTTGACCCAAATGAACGAATCACGCTGCGTGAGAGTATCCAGCGACGAGTCGCTGGCGAACCTCTTCAATATATCGCTGGTGAGACTGGCTTTCGGCACTTGAATATAAAAGTGCGAGAAGGCGTGCTTATTCCGCGCCCAGAAACCGAGCTCTTGGTTGAAGAAGCTTTATCGTATACACGTCAAGTGTCAGAAAATCGCAATTCAGATCAGCTGCTCGTGCTCGATCTTTGCACCGGTTCGGGCTGTATAGCTTGTTCAATTGCTTCTGAGAACCCAGATGTTAGTGTGCTTGCAAGTGATATTGCTAAAGAAGCGGTCGAGTTGGCACGAGAGAATATTTCACTTCTGGGATTGGATGAGCGTGTTACGGTTTTTGAAGGAGATTTGGGTGAGGCAATTCCTGAGGAAAATCTTGGAAAGCTGCAGCTCATCGTTTCGAACCCTCCCTATATTCCCACGCATATTCTCGAGCAAATTCCCCGTGAAGTGAGCGATTTTGAGCCTCGTCTTGCTCTCGATGGGGGAAGTGATGGACTAGCGCTTTATAGGCGCATTGTGGAATGGGCACAAAAGGCTTTGACACCAGAAGGGGCTCTTATGCTCGAGCTTTATGAGGGACACCTTGAGCAGGCTGCGCACATAGCCAGAGAAGCAGGATTTTCATCGACGGAGATTCTTGAGGATCTTAACCAACGTCCTCGGATACTTGTCGCAATGCTATGATTAATGCCACCCACATTCCTTGATCTCAAAGGAGCATCGTATGAAAAAGCGTAATGACTTATATGACGACTTAACGCTCAGTGCCCATGTCTTGAGCAGATACCTTAAAGGACGTAAGCCACGACTTGGTTTAATTCTGGGATCAGGTCTTAATCCTTTGGCCGAAGAGCTTGAAGATGCCCTAAAAATTCCTTTTGAAGAAATCCCTCGCATGAAAGTCAGCACTGCAGAGGGACATATTGGACGCTTTGTGAGCGGCACACTTGCAGGCACTGAGGTGCTTTGTATGCAAGGACGTCTTCACGGGTATGAAGGAAATTCGGCTCAAGAAGTTGCCTATCCCGTGTGGCTTATGAACAGGTTAGGAATTGATACCCTTGTTACCACCAATGCTGCTGGAGCAATTAACGAGAGTTATCGTGTTGGAGATTTTTGTGTAATGCGCGACCAGATTAACTTTACCGGGCGAAATCCTGTTGCTGATTTGGACCCTGCAGATATTGCAGGACGCTTTTTCTCAATGACTGATGCTTTCGATAAAGATTTACGTTCGCTTGCCTGTGAAGTGGCGAAGCAGGAAGAGGTGGGGATTCAAGAAGGGGTATACCTTGGACTTTTGGGCCCGAGTTTTGAGACTCCTGCCGAAATCAAGATGTTTCGCACCTGGGGAGCCGACACGGTTGCGATGTCGGTCGTTGAAGAGGTAATTGCCGCACGCCATGTAGGTATGCGCGTTTTAGGTATTTCGCTTGTTTCGAATATGGCTGCCGGTATAGAAGGGGCCTCACCTGATGGTGAAGAAGTGTTAGATGTAGGGAAGCAGCGGGAACCCGATTTTGCTCGCCTCATTAAGGGAATAGTTGGAAAAATTTGAGTAATTCGCGATTGCAGATTCATGTTCTGGCAAGTGGGAGCAGGGGAAACGCTGCAATAATTGAAGATATTGTCACGAAAAGATCCCTGCTCGTTGATTGCGGAGTTTGCAAGCGAGACTTCTTTAGCCGCGCAAGCGAGGTGGGAGTTGACCCAGCACACATCGAGGGTATTCTTGTTACCCACGAGCACGGGGATCACACAAAAGGAATTGGCGTTGTCACGCGCGGATTGCACAAGATTGGCTGCGAGCCTAAGCTCTACACCACAAAAGCCATTGCCCATGCAAGCGCCGAGATTGAAAAGGTCCAAGAAACATGCGATATAGAGCACTTTAGTGCAGATGATTCGCTTTCAATTGCTGGCGTCAGTGTCCATGTATTTGCGACATCTCACGACTCAGTCGAATCGGTCGGTTTTCGTTTTGAGCAAGACAATGATGCGATTGGGTACCTTACAGATTCGGGAGTGATGACTCCTGCATCGTTTGATGCTCTTAAGGCTTGTCGAATTCTGACTCTCGAAAGCAACCACGACACGCGCATGCTCGAAACCGGTCCATATCCTTATCATGTTAAGCAGCGAGTTGGTTCTGATAGGGGACATCTATCTAACGCGCAAGCGCAAGAAGCACTCGAATCACTGCTAGATACCCAGCTTAAGCAGGTTATTGCGATGCACATTTCCGAGAACAACAATACCTATCGATTGCCACGTGAGGGCTTCGAAGAAGTGTTAGCGAGAAACAATCACCCTGCTGCCGTACAAACCGCTTTTCAACATCGAATCGTAAGCGCATAAATCTAGCTTAAGGTGATTGCTCCGTAATCGCATTGCTTTTTGCTACGCAAGGTAAGCTGCTTTGCGCCCATTCTCGCTTTGCGAGGAATCAACAGCAAAGAGCGCAAAGTGCACGCAAGATGGGCTGATCGAACTTTCTGGCGCAAGCCTACTCGTCGAAAAGCTCGGTTGAAAAGTATCGCTCGCCCGTGTCGGGAAGCACAGTGACGACGGTTTTTCCTGGCCCAAGAACTCGTGCAAGGCGCTTAGCTGCGGCAACATTGGTACCACTTGAAACTCCACACATCAACCCTTCTTCAGATGCCAGGGTGCGAGCTGTCGAGAGAGCTTCTTCGTCAGAAATCACACAGACATCATCATAGATGTCCTGGTCAAGAATTGCCGGAATCAAGCCATCGCCAATACCCATTTGAAGATGGGTGCTGATTCCTCCACCCGAAAGGATTGCGGCGTTTTCGGGCTCTACTGCCCAAATTGTCATATCGGGGTAGAGATTTTTGAGTACCTGGCCAATGCCTGAGATTGTTCCACCAGTTCCGATACCTGCACAAAAACCGTGGATGGGTCCTCCCACATCTTCGAGAATTTCTAGCGCCGTATGGTATTTATGGGCTAAGAGGTTATCCTGGTTCTCGAATTGCTGCGGAATAAAAACACGCGGATCTTCTGCGGCAATTTTCTCGGCGGTAGCGATGCACTCGGCGATGCATTTTCCAATATCACCTTCATCGTGCACAATAATTACTTCAGCACCGTAGTGGCGAATGAGTTTTCTTCTCTCGACGCTTACCGAATCAGGCATGATGATTTTTGCGGCATAGCCTTTAACGGCGCACACGAGTGCAAGTCCGATTCCCTGGTTACCGCTTGTGGGCTCAACAATAATGCTGCCTGGTCCGATATCTCCTCGCTTTTCGGCTTGAGAAAGCATCTGAAAAGCAGTTCTTGTCTTTATCGATCCGCCAACATTGAGCCCTTCATATTTAACGAGTATTTCTGACCCGCATTGCTCAGAAAAGCAGTTGAGGCGCACCATAGGAGTCTTACCGATGGCATCAAGGATGTTGTCATAAATCATAGTAATCTCGTTTCAATGCAGAGCAGACAAGAGCTGCAAATTTTAATTCGGGCAATTGTATCACGAGGAAAAGTGAGCGTTGAGGATAAGAGCTGGGAAGCCCCTGTCCGTATCGAACTGGAGGGTAGGGGGCACACCAGTAAGCTAGTGAGCAAAGTCTAAACTAGCTTACTTGCATACCAAAAAGCGATAGAGTCAAGCGCTTGACAGACTCAGATATTAGCCTAGAATGGACCAGTTATGCCTTACGTGAATGCACATACCATGAACATGCCCTGGCCTGAGCTTGCCGGCTTGTTTGTTGGCGCTCAGGCCTGATTTCACGCGGGCGTTCGTCCGCATCCTGGCGATTCTAACGTGTAAAAAGGTAATTTTTGGCTATGATTCAAATCGAACATCTCTATAAAACCTATGACAGCTCTGAGCAAACGGAGCATCATGCCCTGTCTGATGTTAATCTCACAATCGAAGACGGTGAAGTTTTTGGCGTGATAGGTGCTTCAGGCGCAGGCAAATCAACCCTGGTTCGCTGCATAAACCTCCTCGAGCGTCCAAGTGGGGGAAACATTCTGATTGATGGGGTTGAAGTAACCGGGTTTTCTGGCAAGGAACTTCTTCAGCTCAGAAACGGCATAGGGATGATTTTTCAAAGCTTCAGCCTGTTTCAACAGCGTACTGTTCTTCAAAACGTGACCTTCCCACTCGAGCTGCGTCACGATAAGAAGGCAAATAGGCAGCAACGCGCTCGAGAACTTCTTGAGTTAGTCGGGCTGTCGGATAAAGAAGCCAGTTATCCATCGCAACTATCTGGTGGTCAACAGCAACGCGTTGCAATTGCGCGCGCCTTGGCCAATAATCCAAAAATCATGCTGTGCGATGAAGCAACGAGTGCTCTTGATACTAAAACAACGTTTTCTATCCTTGAGCTCCTTCGTGACATCAATGAAAAGCTAGGTGTTACGATGGTTGTCATCACTCATTCGCTCTCGGTTGTTCGCATGATTTGTGATCGCACGGCAGTGCTTGATAAGGGACGCGTTGTCGAGGTTGGTAATACGCTTGATATATTCTCAAATCCTGAAAGTATTATTCTCCAGGAGTTAATTCGCAACGATAGCCTTCCTGTTCAGCAGCGTGATGGCGGAAGAGGGGAGCTAATCTCATGAGCGAAATCCAGAGTTTCTTCGATCAGTACGCAGCCCTCCTTGCCCAAGGAACGTGGGATACCATCGTAATGACGAGTATCTCAACCCTGTTTGCTTACATAATTGGTATTCCTTTAGGAGTTCTCATCATTATTACGGCTGCAAAGGGCCTGCATCCTAAGCCTATTTTCAACGCCGTGCTTGGATGGATTCTCAATATCGGCCGCTCAATTCCCTTCATCATACTTTTGGTGGCTTTGATTCCTGTAACGCGATGGATTGTGGGTACGTCGCTTGGCGTGCCGGGAGCGATAGTGCCGCTCGTTATCGCTGCTGCCCCTTTTGTGGGACGATTGGTCGAGCAAAGCATTGCTGAAGTGGATAGCGGTTTAGTCGAGGCTGCTCAGAGTTTTGGTGCTTCTACCTGGCAAATCGTCTACAAAGTGTTTTTGAAAGAGAGCCTTCCGGGCTTAATTCGAGGCGTATCGATTACCTTCATTACTCTGTTTGGCTATTCGGCTATGGCGGGTACTGTTGGAGCAGGTGGATTAGGAGATATTGCTATTCGATACGGCTATCAGCGTTGGCAAGATGATGTCATGATTGCAGCGGTTGTGCTCTGCATTATTTTGGTGCAGGTCATTCAAACGCTCGGAGATATTATCGCACGTAGAATCGATAAACGTAATTAGCGCATACGAGGTATATAAAAAGATTAGAGGGAAGGAAAAACATGCAAGAAATTAGAAAAAGTAAAGCAAGAATAGTATTGGTAGCGAGCCTTTGTTTGGTGATGCTCCTGTCTCTTGTAGCTTGTGGCTCTTCGAACAGCAATTCTAGTTCTGGGGCAAGCGAGGTACAGATTGCTGTTCCGTCAGATACGACAAATGAAGCACGTGCACTACTGTTGCTTGAGGAGCAAGGTCTTATCAAGCTGACAGAGGGTGTGGGGCTCAAAGCAACCGCAAACGATATCATCGACAATCCCTACAACATCAAGATTGTAGAGACTGAGGCTGCGTCGCTTCCGCGTACTTTGCAGGATGTCGACATGGCGGTCATCAACGGAAATTATGCGCTGAGCGGAGGCATCGATCCTGAAAGTGCTTTAGCAGGAGAAGATGCTAGCTCAGATGCAGCCATTGAATACGCAAATGTAATTGCCGTTCGTGCTGATGATATGGGCTCAGAAAAAACTAAGGTTCTCGTTGAGGTTCTTCAAAGTGACGAAGTTAAAAAGTTCATCACCGACTCTTATAATGGAGCGGTTGTGCCTGTTGATGTAGCTGCCCTACCTGTATCTGATGGTACAAGCTCTGATGACAAGGTTATCAAAGTGGGGGCTTCGCCTGCACCACATGCCGAGATACTTGCCTTTGCAAAAGATTTGATCAAGGAACGTGGCTACACGCTAGAGATCGTTGAGTTCTCAGATTATGTTCAGCCTAACGTTGCCTTAAACGATGGCGAGCTCGATGCTAACTACTTCCAGCATTACCCTTATCTCGAGGAGTACAACAACGAGAATGGAACAACGCTTGCCTCTGCTGCAAAGATTCACTTTGAGCCTCTGTGCTTATACCCTGGCAAGATTGCAAGCATTGATGATTTGAAAAAATAGAGTCTACCTTATAGGCTTAAACTAAAAAGGCTCTAGGCATTTTGCCTGGAGCCTTTTTGCTGCAAGCTCATTGTCAATCTGGGTTCCGATATTCCCAATCGCTAGACGTTCTGCGTGGCTCGAAGCTTTGCTCTCCATCTTGCATGCCCACGTTAACGAAAGCGCAAGCGGTGTTGGCGCGGAGCTGCGCACTTCATTTCGCATGCCCACGTTAACGAAAGCGCAAGCGGTGTTGGCATTGCTCGGTGCTGTGCTTTCCAGCATTCCTACTTTGAGGCTAAGACAAACGCGCTTTTAGCCAGTCTTTTTTCAAATTTTGCTACTTTTTGGCACAGGTTGGGCTTATTCCGGTTTTATATGGTAGATGCTGGGTATTGAACGCTGCAGCTTAGTGGAAATACCGGGTTAAAGATTACCAAACGCACAAATCGGCGAGACAGATGCAGCTCAAATCCGGATTAGGGGCTCCGGACGTTTTTCTGGACACTCTAGGCAGCGATTCCTAGGCTTTGTCGATATTGGGTAGGACTTAACCATCCAAGCGACTTTTTGATTCTATCTTCGCAATGATAGCGTAACTGTTCGTC
>JBMNSJ010000029.1:0-26172 GCA_050945135.1 Raoultibacter sp. | reverse complement strand
AGACAATGTCGAGCTCGAGCTAGGAAAATCGTATGTTTTGCGAGAGGGAAGCGATGTCACTATCGTTGCCTGTGGCGTGGAGATTAAAGAAGCTCTCGAAGCGGCAGAGCTGCTTTCAGAAATGGGTATTTCTGCAGAAGTTATCGATGCATTTTCTATCAAGCCCTTCGACAAAGAAACGCTGCTTAGTTCTGTGAAGAAAACGGGATGTGTTGTTGTTGCTGAAGAGCATTCTATTCACGGAGGCCTCGGCTCAACGGTTTCAGAAGTCTTAGCACAAGAGTATCCTTGCCCCTGCGAATTTATCGGAGTAAAAGATAGATTTGGTAAATCGGGCGAGTTTGATGAGCTGCTAAGCTACTTTGAACTTGATGCTGTCTCCATTGTTGAAGCTGTGAAGAAAGCTACAGCCCGGAAACGTATCTGCTAGAATACATACCCGTCTCAGTACATTTAAAACCCGAACGGAGCATTCTGTGACGAACAACGCTAACCAAGGAGATGCTGCGCGCCCAAATGCGCGAAGGCAAGCTCCCCGAGGTGGTGCGCACGCAGCGCAAGCAAGCCAAGCCTCGCAGCAATTATCGGCGTCTTTACCGGCGCTTGATATTGAGGATACCCCTCAAATTACTGGTACACCGGTTATCACCTTTGATCATGTGACGAAGATATATCCAGCTCAGCCTAATAAGCCTGCGCTCAACGATGTCTCACTGCAGATTTTTGCGGGAGAGTTCGTTTTTCTCGTAGGACATTCCGGGTCTGGTAAATCAACCTTCATCCGTATGCTTACACGTGAGATTTCTCCTAATGAAGGGCATATCTACGTTGCTGATGAAGATTTATCAACAATGAAAAACTGGCGCGTGCCGTATTTGCGTCGCAATATCGGCTGCGTTTTCCAGGATTTTAAGCTTCTGCCAAACAAAACGGCTTTCGAGAATGTAGCGTTTGCACTCGAGGTTATTGGCAAAAGTCGCCATGTCATCAAAACTCAGGTCCCCGAGGTTTTGCGCCTTGTTGGTCTGCAGGATAAACTTAACAAACTTCCCGACCAGCTTTCTGGTGGCGAGCAACAGCGCGTTTCAATTGCGCGTGCAATTGTTAACCGCCCACCCTTGCTGATCTGCGATGAGCCTACCGGTAACCTTGATCCACAAACATCACGTGGCATCATGGATTTACTCGAGCGCATCAATAGAACTGGAACCACGGTTCTTGTAGCAACGCACGACCGCGAAATGGTTGATAATATGCGTCGCCGCGTTATTGCTCTCGATCGAGGCCATCTCACACGCGATCAAGATAGAGGGGTGTACGGTTTCGATGTCTAGTTTTGCTTATTTTTTCAAAGAGTCCTTACTAGGATTCGCACGTAATCTTTCCACAACCCTTGGGTCTATTGTCACGATTTTTTTGTCACTCCTTATCATCGGCGTGTTCATGCTGGGAGGATTCATCGTTGATAGGGTTATCTCATCAATCGAAGATCAAGTGTCCATCACGGTATATGTTGCTGATGATGCGCGAGACAATGATATCTCTAAGGTTGAAGATTTCATCGGTGGGCTTGAAGGAGTCGAATCAGTTGGATTCACTACTAAAGAAGAGGCCTTAGATAAGTTCAGAAATTCTATGACCTCAAACCCTGAGATTGTCGATCAGCTCGATGGGCAAAATCCTTTGCCCGCATCTATTGATGTAGAGCTCTCTGACCCTCAGCTTGTCGAACAAGTAGCGCAGTCAATCGAGGGCAACTCAACTTTTGTAAACATTTGTGATAGCCCTGAAGACCCAGCTAGTTCTTTGAAGTATGGACAAAAGACTGTTGAGAAGCTCTTCTCGCTCACAAATTACGTCCGCTATGTTGGAGTCGCTCTCATCGGTCTCTTAATCTTTATTGCGATGGTATTCATCAACAACACAATCCGCCTGGCTATTCTTGCGCGTCGCAAAGAAATTGCTATCATGCGTCTTGTGGGTGCTTCAAATGGGTTTATCCGCGGACCATTCTTAATGGAAGGTGCGCTCCATGCAATCATTGGAGCCTTGCTTGCCATCCTTTGTTTAGAAATGATGCGCATATTTGCTCTACCTCAAATATCAAATGCACTTACCTGGCTACCGATTAACCTAGGCGCCGAAACCTTCCTTGTTGTGTATGCAATACTGGTAGTAGCAGGTTTATTGATTGGTTTGCTCGGTTCTGCTCTGGCTATGCGACGCTACCTCAAGGTCTAAGCATACGCTTGAAGCGAGAGGCAGGAAGTAGTGCCTAAGCACGTTTTAACTGAGGATAAAAAAGCGGGCACGCACAATGCAAAGATCATCATAGTAATGGTCTTTTGCATATGTGTGTGCCTATCTTTTGTTGCAGGATTCTTGGTTCGTGGTGATCAAAACATTCTTGAGGCTTTAGGCTTTAGCGCTTTAGTAACTGAAAAAGAAGATGCTCAAGCAACAGATGCTGATAATACTCAAACCTCTTTATCGGCACGTATGGCTGAGGTAGAAGCTATTATCAGAAATGACAGTCTTGATGATTACGACGTTAATCAGCTTACCCCTCTAATCATGAAGACCTTCACCGAAGAAAACAGCGATGCCTATCTGCGCTATTACGATCAAGATCGCTACACAAACTACGTGAAGGAAAGCTCCGGAACGTATGCAGGCATTGGAGTTCTTTTTTCTGAATATAACGGACAGGCATATGTTGTAGATGTCTTTCCTGAATCAGTGGCAGAATCCGCAGGCATCAAGGTGGGCGATTTTGTAGTTGCCATTGATGGCGACAGCTCGCAAGATTGGACCTTAACTGAAGCGGTAAACGCGGTTTCGCAAGATGAGGGCGAATCAATTGTTATTACCTGGAGGCGCCCAGCGACGCTTGATGCAACAGGAGGCGAGCAGTTTACTACAACTTTAGAGTGCCACAAGTATAAAGAACCTAACGTAGTAACCGAGCTCCATGATGGTGTTGGTTATATTAAGCTCTCTCAAATAACTCAGAATTCTGCGAGTCTCACAAAGTCCGCCATTGATTCACTCACTGCTCAAGGAGCTGCGTCTTTCGTGCTTGATATTCGTGATAATCCAGGTGGCTACCTTACGCAATCAGTTGACATCGCCTCGCTCTTTGTTAAAAGTGGCGTCATCGTTGGCATGCAGACCAAAGAGGAGCAAAACTCAACAAAGACAGCAACAGGTTCAGTTGCTACCGATAAGCCCATGGTTTTGCTTATTAACGAGAACACAGCCGCCGCAGCAGAAGTCTTGGCTGCCGCTTTAAAAGACAATGAGCGTGCTACCATCGTTGGCCATACAACTCTCGGAAAAGGTTCTGTTCAGGTAGTGAAGGCATTAAGCTTCGGAGGAGCATTACGATATACGGCAGCCTACTATACAAGTCCTTTGGGTCATGAAATTAATGGAGTAGGAGTAACTCCCGATATTGTTGTCGACATGGGCGCTGCAGCAGATACAGATGACCAAAAAAGTCTTGCTCTCGAGGCGGCACAATCACAAATTAACGGATAACCGAGAGTATCAATGGCTCGTTCGCGCTCGAGAACCCGACGACATCCACGAAGTAATCCCCGTGGAATTCTTAAACTAAGCACCCGAGGCTACGGTTTTGTGCAAACGGTTGAAGGAGAGTTCTTTATACCTGCATCTAAGCTTGGAGGGGCCTTTGATGGCGATATGGTCGAATTAGCGCCTATCACTACTTCTGGCAAGCATGACAAAAAGCCTTTTGATAAACACTCAGGTCGGCCAAGTGCCCGTGTGGTTCGCGTTATTGAGCGAGCTCACGAGTCGATTATTGGACGCTATGAAGTAGCCGAACCCTTTGGCGTAGTGATTCCACAAGACCACCGAATACCCTACGATATTTTTACGATGCGTAAGGATAACCCAAATATCGTGGATGGCTCCATGGTGAAGGTTCGAATAATTCAATACCCGGGACGCAACACTGCCGCAACGGGCTATATCGAAGAGGTAATAGGGGAGCAAGATTCTGCTACGCTTCCTATCGACATAATCGTTGCACGACATAAGCTTGAAACTGAGTTTTCACCCTCGTCGCTTGATGAAGCAGCGCTCATAGAATTCGACGTCCGCAAGGTAATTGCAGAGGGTTATCGCGATTTGAGCGGGAGACGTGTTTTTACTATAGACCCAGAAGATGCCCGCGATTTTGATGATGCGCTTTCTCTCGATAAGGTCGACGGCCTTTGGCGTCTTGGCGTTCATATTGCTGATGTGTCACGCTACGTTGAATGGGGCTCGTCAATTGATCTTGATGCGAGAAGACGTGCAACCAGCGTTTACTTGGTGGATAGGGTAATACCTATGCTGCCTGAGGCTTTGTCCAACGAGCTCTGTTCGTTAAAGCCGCATGAGCTCAAAGCAACGATAACGGTTGATATGTTCATCGATGATCAGGCACAGCTGCGTCGTTTTGAGATTTATCCTTCCATCATTGAATCAAAAGCCCGCTTTTCCTATGAGGATGTGCAGGCGGTTTTAGATAGAAAACGCGACATTCCCGAGTACGAAAGCTGCTTTTCAGAGTTGCAGCTGCTTACGCAGAAAATAGCACAAAATGCAAAACGTGCAGGTAGAATAGATTTTGTCACTCGAGAAGCTAAGGTTAAACTTGATAATGAGCAGCGTCCGATAGAAATTTTGCTGCGCTCAAGAACCGATGCGACCGACATTGTCGAAGAAGCTATGATTTTGGCAAACACCTGTGTTGCGAAGTATCTAACCGAAAAAGGATTTCCCTGCGTGTACCGTGTCCACGACGCGCCTTCTGCAGATTCGCTCCACGATTTAGTACCGATTTTCCAAGAGTTTGATTACCTCAAAGATATTGACGTTTCTGCGCTTGTCGCAGGTAATCCACATGAGATTGCGGCAATTATGGAGCTGAGCGAGAACAAGCCAGAAGAAGAGCTGATTTCTTCTCTTCTCCTGAGGTCAATGAAAAGGGCGCGATATGATGAGCATCTTTCTGAGCATTACGGACTAGCCCTTGATACTTACTGTCACTTTACTTCTCCTATCAGGAGATACCCGGATCTGATTGTGCATCGAATGCTTCATGCCTGTAGTAGGGGAACAACGCGAAGCTTTGAGGATCAGGTGGGAGCTATTAGCTGGCTGGCACTGCATTCATCCGTGATGGAACGTATTGCCGAGACCGCCTCGAGAGAATCGCAAACGATTAAAATTGTCGAATATATGGCTGCTGATGTGGGAGAATGCTTTGATGCGGTAATTTCTGGGGTTGTGAGTAGCGGCATATTTGTTCGTTTAGAAAACACAGCTGAGGGATTAGTGAGCACAAAAAACTTAGGTCAAGAATACTTTGTGTACGACAAGAAACGTCATGTATTATGTGGCGAGGAGAGTGGTAAGAGTTTTCGTTTGGGGCAAAGATTGCAGGTAATGCTCGAACGTGCAGATACAACTCTCGGGCAGCTAGATTTTCGTATTGTAGAATCAGGTCACAAGTAAAGACCTTTTGGAGGAGCGTTTATGACAAGCGGTACCAGTGCAAAAACTGAGATGCAAGCGCAGTCCCTGCGTATAGAAGAGGATGCTCTTGAGAGACGCGCCATGCTCGATGATCTTTTGTCAGGCACCTTCAATGCAATATTGCGGGTTGAAGAGCGCTCGTTGGACAATAAGCTTACCGAGGGCTTAACCATAACCGAGGTACATACCTTGGTTGCTATAGGCTTACACGAAGCCAATCCTATGAACGTCATTGCTACCCGATTGGGCGTAACGCTTGCAACGCTGACAACAGCGGTAAATAAGCTGGTACGAAAAGGCTTTATTGAGCGTGAGAGAAACAGCGAAGATCGCAGAAAAGTGATGGTTCGATTGACAAAACGTGGGCGTCAGGTATATCGCGTTCACGACATGTTTCACAAAAAAATGCTCAATGAAGCACTTGCTGATTTAAGCGATGAGGAAGAACGCGTATTGTCGCGCGCTCTCGAGAAGGTAAAAAGCTTCTTCGACGAAAGTGTCGCACAAAATCAGAAATAGTCTTACGACCAAGCATCGCAGAGTCGTGAATCATATTCGCAGAAATCATGAAGAACGCTAGCGGCGCAGCGCGCTGTAGAGAAGTGGCGTAAACTAAAATACTTAGATAATCAAAGTATTAAATGGTCTTGTCGTGTTAACGAGATTACTCGCGCGGCATACAGAAAGGAATACTACTATGGCAACTCTTGATATCGTCAAGGAAGCACTGCAAGAGAATCTTGAAATTGAAAGCTCAGAAGTAAGTGAAGATTCGACTCTTGAGTCTTTGGGAATTGATTCTCTTGACATGGTTGAACTCATTTGTGACCTCGAAGAACGCATGGATGTTGAGTTTGGCGAGCCTAATGACATCGAGACGGTAGGCCAGTTAGTTGCTCATCTCGATTCACTTTAAGTCTAACTCTGGATTAAAGGTTTTCGTCGAAAGGTGAATCGCAAACTATGAAGACACGTGTGACTGAGCTATTAGGGATTAAACAACCAATCATTCAAGGTGCCATGGCTCGTATTGCAAACGCAAACCTTGCAGCTGCAGTTAGCGAAGCGGGCGGTTTGGGAATTATCGCAGCTGGTGGAGCTCCAGTTGAATGGGTTGAAGAGCAGATAGCAATCGCTCGCTCCAAAACAAACAAACCAATTGGAGTTAACATCATGTTATTAGCTCCCAACACTGATGAAATAGCTCGTCTTCTTGTTGATTTAAAAGTCGACGTTATTACTACAGGTGCTGGCTCGCCTTCGCCCTATATTGAGGCATGGAAAGAGGCGGGGTCGAAAGTTGTCCCGGTTGTTGCCTCAGCTGCACTCGCTCAGCGTATGGAACGCTGTGGAGCCGATGCGGTTGTAGCCGAGGGTTGTGAAGCCGGAGGTCATATTGGTGAGCTTACTACCATGGCGCTCGTGCCACAGGTTTGTGATAGCGTGAGCATTCCTGTGCTTGCTGCTGGTGGAATTGCTGACGGACGCGGCTTTTGTGCAGCCTTTGCCCTTGGTGCCGAGGGTGTTCAAATGGGAACACGATTCCTTACCGTGGAAGAGTGCACGATTCCAGATTCCTACAAAGAAAAAGTCTTGAAGGCAAAGGATTCTGACACCATTGTTACGGGACGCGCTGGCGGTCATCCCGTACGTCAGCTCAAGAACGCTTTTTCACGCACCGTGCGCAAGATGGAAAACGATAGTAGTGTCGATGAAGAGGCGCTCGAGCAATATATGACGGGCTCTCTGTACCGCGCAGCTGTTGAGGGCGATGTTAATCAAGGATCTTTAATGGCAGGTCAAGTTGCTTGTCTTGTTCATGAACGTAAAAAAGTACAAGAGGTAATCGATGAGATTGTTGCCGAAGCCTCTGCCTGGAGCAATAACGACCTTGAGGCAATGGCACTCAAAAGCGCCTCACGAGTAATTTCTTAGCGTATACGTAATGAAGAGGAGTGTCGTTTAATGGCTGAAGCGCAACACAACGCAACGCTTGAAATAGATTCCCATAAACCTGTCTTCATGTTTTCGGGACAAGGGTCGCAGAAAGTCGGTATGGGAAAGAGTCTATTTGATCGACCTTCGGTTGTAGAAATAATGACCTGTGCCTCTGACATCTTCGAATGTGATGTGGTGGGGCTCATGAGTAATGGTCCTGTTGAAACATTGAATGATACTCGCTACGCACAGGCAGTCTTGGTAAGCCTTTCTCTTGCATTGGCCAGCGAAGTTACTAAAGAAAAGATTGAGCCCTGCGCTTTGCTGGGCTTTTCCCTTGGGCAAGTTTGTGCCGCCTATGCATCGGGGATGCTTTCTTTAGAAGACACCTTCAAGTTTGCCAAAATACGTTCAGAGCTCATGGCACAGGCAGCTCAGAGCAACAACGGAAAGATGTGTGCTTTGCTAGGCGCAGATGAAGCGCAGGCAATGGAGCTATGCAAAGAGCACGCTCATGATGAGGTGCTCGTAATAGCTAACTATAACTGTCCTGGTCAAATAGTTATATCAGGGCATGAAGCTGCGGTGCTACGCGCTCAGGATGCGTGGAATGCTCAAAAGAAAAAATCAGCCATGCTTGCAACTTCGGGGGCTTTTCATAGTCCCTTGATGCAGGATGCCGCTAAAGAGCTTACCGCTTATCTTGAAACGCAGATTTTTGAAGAGCCGCGCATTCCTCTAATAAGCAATCTTGATGCAAAAGAAATGACTGCATCAACTGCACGACAGCAGTTTGCTGATCACCTAACGCATCCTGTTCGTTTTCAGCAAAGCCTTGAAATGCTTGATGCAGCTGGAGCACAAACTTTCGTAGAACTCGGTTTTGGAGGGGTTCTTGTTGGCTTGGTAAAGCGCATCAACAGAAAAAGTGAACGCATAGTAGTGGAAGACAAAGAGACGCTTGAAGCCTTCTTTGCTCTCAATAAAAGCGAAGGAAATAACGCATGACAGACAAAAATGCCAGTTCATCCAACGAGCAGGACATCCGTCGCGCTGCCGTAGTGACAGGGGCTAGTCGAGGAATTGGGCGCGCCGTTGCTACCGAATTAGCTAGAAACGGGTTCAATCTTTGCATCAATTATTCTTCTGAACGCAGTGCACAAGATGCAGAAGCCTTGGTAAAAGAATTGATTGAGGTCTTCAAAATTGATGCCTTTGCTCTACAGGCTGACGTTTCTCAAAGCAAAGAGGCACAAACGCTTATTGACGGAGCAAAAGAGCGCTTTGGCCGAGTCGATGTGTTGGTGAACAATGCTGGCATTACCCGAGACGGTCTTCTTGCGCGAATGAAGGAAGAAGATTTCGATGATGTTATCTCGATTAATCTCAAGGGAACCTTTAATTGCTGCAAATACGTTACTCCATACATGATGAAACAGCGTTACGGGCGCATTGTTAATCTTGGCAGTGTTGTTGGTCTGGCGGGCAATCCTGGACAAGTAAACTATGCTGCATCGAAGGCGGGTGTTGTTGGCTTATCTAAATCACTGGCTAAAGAAATTGCAGCTCGAAATATTACGGTTAACGTTGTTGCGCCGGGCTTTATTGAAACAAACATGACACAAGCTCTTGATGACAAACAGCAGAGCGCAATAAAAGATCGTATTGCCAGTAAACGATTAGGCACACCGCAAGATGTCGCCAACTTGGTAGCCTTTTTGGCAAACGAACAATCAGGCTATATCACCGGACAAGTTATCGGTGTCGATGGAGGTTTGACACTATGAGCATGAAGAATTCTGGCGGGACACAACGCGTAGTAATTACGGGTATGGGAGCAATCTCTCCTGCAGGCATTGGAGTTGATAGTCTGTGGGATGCAGTGATAGAGAAACGCTGCTGCGTTGGCCCCATTACTCGTTTCGACACACAGGAATATGAAGTTCATATTGCCGCAGAGGTGCGCGATTATGACCCTGTCGAACAAGGGCTGAGCAAGAAGGAAGCACGCCGTTTTGCTCGCTTTGTGCAATATGCTATCTCGGCTTCCGATGAAGCGATGGCAGATTCAGGCATTAATCTAGAGTCAGAAGATCTTAGCCGTTTTGGTTGTTTTTTTGGAAGCGGCATCGGAGGGCTGGAGGAATTCCAAAGTGGCTGTAGCACGCTTGCCACCAAGGGGCCAAAGCGCCTCAATCCTTTGTTTATTCCAACCATGATATCGAATATCGCCGCAGGTAACTTATCGATTCGCTATGGCCTTCGTGGTGAATGTGTCGAACTAGTAACCGCGTGTGCTACCGGCACGCACAACATTGGTCACGCTTACCGTTCCATCAAGCATGGTTATCTTGATGCAGCCTTGGTTGGAGGCACTGAAGAATCGGTAACTCCGGTCTGTCTTGCAGGCTTTACTAATCTTGGCGCTCTTTCTAAGGTAAAAGACCCACTGGATGCCTCTCGACCTTTCGATTTGAATCGTTCTGGTTTTGTGACAGGTGAAGGTGCTGGAGCGCTCATAATTGAATCACTCGAGCATGCGCAAAGTCGTGGTGCACAGATTATCGCAGAGATTACTGGCTTTGGATCTACGGGCGATGCCTATCATATGACTGCTCCAGAACCCGAAGGTGAAGGCTTGGTTCGCTCTATGAAGCAAGCTTTGGATGAAGGAGGTTTCAGTGTTGAGGATATTGGTCACTTAAATGCACATGGAACAGCAACTCCCATCAACGATAAAACTGAAGCAGCTGCCTTGATTACCTTTTGTGAAGGAGATGCATCGAGAATTCCCATCACTTCAATCAAGGGAATTGTTGGACATACGCTTGGCGCAGCAGGAGCCCTTGAGGCTATTGTTGCTGCTCGCTCGGTTGAAAGAGAGCTTATTCCTCCAACGACGGGCTTTGAGGTAGCCGACCCAGAGTGCCCCGTACAAGTTCCCACTCAGGCACTATATGATCGACCTCAAAAAGTGGTCTTGAGCAATTCATTGGGCTTTGGTGGACATAACGCGACCTTGGCGATTTCTCCTTTTAGCGAGTAAGGTTATACATCATGGATACAGACGTACTTTTTCAAGGAAAAGAAGGGATAGAGGCGGTTTTGCCTCATCGCGATCCTTTTCTCTGGGTCAGTCGAGTAATCGAGTGTGAACCAGGAGTTTCTATTGTAGCCGAGCTTGACATCGATAAAGATCTACCTGTTTTTCAGGGTCATTTCCCGAGCTATCCCGTATTCCCGGGGGTTTTGCTCATGGAGGCGCTCGCTCAAGCAGCGTCTTTGTGCATTCTTGTCGCGCGGGGAGATGGGGGTTCGATAGGATTTCTGACCGGAATCGACAAGGCAAAGTTTCGCCGTCAAGTGCGTCCGGGAGACACGGTGGTTTTGAAGGCAAGTATTCAAAAGTCGTCATCTCGTATGTGCGTAGCAGAAGTTGAGGCGCTGATAGACGGAGAGCTATGCGCTTCTGCAATTCAGAAATACGTGCTATCAAAAGGTGAAAACGCATGAAACGAATCAAAGATTCGAACTATATCAAGATTCCCGTTCTCGAGCCACGAATTCAAGACGAGGCTGAGCGGGGTCAAACATCTTCTGGGTCTACACCAGATGACAAGGTCGCAATATCGTATAGCCTTGAAACGCTCGCCCAAGAACTTGATCAGCCGCGAGTGCTTCTCGTAGATTTTGGAGCCCACGCAGTCAATACAGTGAGGGCATGTAAAGATGCGGGACTTGAGGTTTGCGTTACCTATACCGACGATCTCAAAAAAGATCCTTATGTCAAAATCGCACAGCTTGGCGTAAGCATAGGAAAAGAGTTCTCTGAAGAAGCTTTTAAGAACTCATATGCCATCCTTAAAGCAGCACGTGAAAGCAATGTGGGAGCAATTCTCCTTATAGATCCTAGCCTGTGTGCAGACGAAGGATTCCTTGGTCTTGCGAGCATGCATTCAATTAAGGTTTTGAAAGCCCTTGATGCAGGTATTCCGCAGGCAGGCTGGCTCATTTGTGAGGCTCTTAAGCCGGTGGTCGACGAAAACGCTTGGAAAAGTTGTCCTCATTGTGGTCTCTTTTTCAACGAGCAAAGCCTGGCAATCAATCACTTCGTGTGTCCTTCTTGTCATACTTATTTTCGGATGTCATCGCTTGAGCGTATCGACGACATGCTTGACGCTCATAGCTTTAAAGAATGGTGGCCAAAACTTGACCCGCAAGATCCGCTCGAGTTTCCAGGCTATCTCGATAAGCTGGAAAAGGCCCGAGAGACTACCGAGCTTACCGAGGCGGTTCGCTGTGGAAGTGGTCGAATTGCGGGTATTCCCTTAGCGCTCTGTGTTATGGATTCGCAATTCTTTATGGGATCGATGGGTTCTATTGTTGGAGAAAAGATTACGCGAACTATCGAGCGGGCCACCGAGAGAGAATTGCCCTTGGTAATCTTTACCGCATCTGGTGGCGCTCGTATGCAAGAAGGGCTTTTGTCCCTCATGCAAATGGCGAAAATATCGTCTGCGGTTGCGCGGCATTCTGAAGCAGGGCTTCCCTATGTTGCAGTGCTTACCGATCCTACTACCGGCGGAGTCACTGCATCGTTTGCAATGCAAGGCGACATAATCATCGCCGAGCCGAATACGCTCATTGGCTTCGCGGGACAGCGAGTGATTCGCGACACTATCAAGCGTGAGTTGCCTGAAGGATTCCAGACTGCCGAATTTGCTCTTGAGCACGGATTAATCGATGCCATCATCGATCGGAAAACCTTGCGTGAGACCCTCGCACATATTCTTGCGATTCATGTTACAAGTTTGCAGAATAGCCGTGGTGAAGAAGGCGAGCTCATGAGCTTCGCGCACGTTTCTGAGAGTCTTGCACATGAGAAAAATGTCACCAATACCTTGCAGCTGGGCATGATTCCGAGTATCCAGAAAATTTTTGTTTCAGCTTCTCGACGCATGAAAACGCAGCCAAAGCAATCGTCTTCAAGCTATGTTCATCGCACAAAGAAGGCTTTTGACCTAAAGAGAAATAAAGACAGTCTCAACCAAAGTCACTTTGATGCAGACGAGGGAATATCGCTCGAAAGTGCTTCAGATGATGTGGCGGTTTCAGAATCTCGCAATCTTGCCTGGGAAAGCGTGCAATTAGCGCGAAATACCAGTCGTCCAACCTCGTGCTTTTATATCGACAAGATTGTTGATGGATTCATTGAGCTGCACGGAGACCGGAGCTTTGCTGATGATGCTGCAATTATTTGTGGTATCGGATGGATCGGTTCGTTTCCGGTAACTGTCGTAGCGCAGGAAAAGGGCTCAAACTTAAAGGAACGAATCACTCGCAACTTTGGCTGCCCACAACCGGAAGGGTACCGCAAATCTCTTCGCATCATGAAGCAGGCAGAACGATTTGGTCGCCCGATAGTGTGTATTGTTGATACGCAGGGTGCTTTTTGCGGTATGGAAGCAGAAGAGCGTGGCCAAGGAAATGCCATAGCAGACAATCTTTATCATTTAGCTGGGCTCAAGGTGCCCATTATAAGCGTGCTTATTGGAGAAGGTGGTAGCGGAGGAGCCCTAGCTCTCGCCTTGGCCGATCGTGTTGCTATGCAGCGCCATGCGGTATATTCGGTTCTTTCTCCGGAAGGCTTTGCGTCTATCCTTTGGAAAGACGGAACGCGTGCAGCAGAAGCAGCCGCTGTTATGAAGATGAGTGCTGAAGAAGCTTATAGTATGGGCGTGGCTGACACGGTCTTATCCGAGGGCGATGCTCCTGCTCACGAAAACCCTGAAGCAGCTGCTGAGTGTATACGAGAGTATTTGGATGAAACCCTCAACGAGCTCTCTAGCATCCCTCTAGATCAACTGCTTCAAGATCGATACGAACGATTCCGGAAGTTTTAAGCGTACTAATTCTGTGATTCTTCCAGCATAAGAATTCGCTGCTCAAGTGCTTTTTTCTCAAGATACGTAAGCCCTTGATCTTCGAGCGCGCTCGCTGCTTCTGCTAGAGGCATAGTGTCTAGACGCTCGATAAAACGTGCGTAACGTGCCTGTTCAATAGGGGTAGCAAATTCCATAAAAATGTTCATGTAGAAGAAATCGAGATACGTTGAACGTCGAAAAACTGCCACAAAAATAAGAATAGGAATGCTCGCAAGCCAGCAGAAAAGGGAAGGGGTGCTCGTCATGAGTGCTGTACCAGTAGGTGGATTTGCGAGATAGACGAGTCCAACAAGAAGCAATGCAAGACAAAGCAAAATAAGCGGCTTTCGAAGTAGTGCCCACAAGCCTTCGATTCGAATCTCTTTTCGCTTTATATGACCAACGGAAATAGGAAGAAGATAGCCTAGGGCCATTATGGTGTCGGGCAGTATAAAACAGACCGAGAAGCTTGCAAAAAGGAAGCATGCAAGATTAAGCAAGAAGGGATTAAGTATCTCGGTGAAAATCATATTAGACTCCCTCCTCGGCTTGAGGCCAAGAACGAAGACTTTGATCGCTTGCTTTGAGAGCCTCTTCAATAGTTTCAAGAGTCTCAGGTGAAATATAGCCTAAATAAAGCAGCGAATCGAAGAGTGATTTATCGTGAGTTTCTCCAAAGATTTGAGCCGTTTCAAGCTGCTGTTTACTTACCAGACCGCTGCCAACAACAAAAGAGTCTATGTCGTGGTAGTACGACGTTGTGGTGTATGACATGCTTTTGATAAGTTCACGTGCTTTCTGCTCATCGAGATAATTAGCACCAATGACTTTTTGTACTTCCAAGAAAATTCGTAACACCTCAGGGGAAAGAATCCGCAGCGAAACTACCGCTTCGCCAATCCGACCACCATGCTCTTTTTGGTATACAAGAGCAGCTCCAAGCTGATCGCGTGTGATGAGCTTGGCGTTAACAAGTATCTCTCCAAGTTGTAAGGTGTGAAGCTCTAGAGGGTCGTAATACGAAGATTCTCTCATTACTTGTTGTATGCCAATATAGGTGGATAAGGTTTCAGCGCTTATAGCACCTGTTTCCAGTAAGATATTGCCTAAGGACCCGCCGTTTTTCTCTTGGATACTTAAGGCTAGTTTTAGTTGAGCTCCAGTGATAATCGCTGCCTTAAGAAGAATCTGACCAAGAGGCAAAGCATGAAGATTTTCAAGTCCCGCAAGTCGTCTACGTGCCTCGCTCATCTGCAAGTCTTCAGAAACATCATTAATCGAGAGGTTTCTGGCGTGAAAGGTAGAAACCCAAAAGGTCTCGTGTCTTTTGATGAAACCGCGGAAGATGGGAAGAGACCAGCTAATGTTGTAGAGGTAGTAAACCGGCAACCAAAGAGCATAGCGTAAATTGCTCTCGGTGCTTAGCACGTAGCTCTGCATTAAGACATAAGCAATCGCGAGTACCAAAGCAGTTTCAAAGCTCATGAGGAAGCTTTCGCCAGCGATACTGTTGGGAAACATAAGAAGAAGAATCCAGCGGAGCGCATACACAATCAGGGTAAAGAGAACAAAAAAGGGTCGCATAAGATTGAAGCAGGCATCAAGCTGACGCAGGCTTACATTTCGTATTGCCGATCCAAGAAGCTTGGGTCCGTATTTCATCATGGTAGCCATATGCCCTTGCATCCATCGAGTGCGTTGGTTGATAGAAGTTTTAAGGGTTAAGGGCTGTTCAGCATAGAGCCGAGCAGAATGTACCCAATGACATGAAGCGTTCTTCTTTAGAAGATACCTTGTGCTGAAGTCTAATTCTTCAGTGAGACAATCAGACTCCCAGGGAATCTCTTGCAAGACAGATGGCCTCACCACGAGCCCTGTTCCACGCGCTTGAGCGTTTAAATTGAGGCGGGCGCGAGCTTCTTGGTAATTGGCATTTCCCAGCCATAGGCCTACCGAGTTGCATTTTGCAGTAATGGTGTCGTGGGGGTTTTTGCAGCCCAGATAACTTTGCATCACCTCATGACCCTCGTTGAGATGCTCATTAATTTCGCTTAGATATTGATCGTTAACCAGATTGTCTGCGCTTAGAATTACGTAGGCATCGTAGTTTGTATCTGGCTTTTCATCGGATTCGAGCTTGGTAAAAAACCACTTAAGCGCTTCATGCTTTCCTTTGCGAGCTAAATCGTTTCGTTCAAGCGTTATTGCTCCTTTTTCGAGGGCAATAGAGGAGGTCTTGTCGGTGCAATTATCGCAAATGACATACACCGTGTATTTATCGCGAGGATAATTCATGCTGAAAAGAGATTCAACGAGAGAGCCGATTACTTTTTCCTCATTTCGTGCGCTTATGACTATCGCAAAACGGTTAATGTGTCCATGCGTGGGTTCGCGTATTGCTTTGGGTTTTGCAGGAAAGGTTCTAGAGAGTATGTAGATAAAGGCATCGTAGAACCAAATGAAAATGCTCACAACTTCTGTAATGAGCAATATGGAAAGCATGCCCATCTCAAAGGCTTGATGTGCCCAGTTCCAGCATGCAATTCCAACAACAATCAGTGCAGCAAGGAAGGAGTATGCTTGAAGAATCTGGCGGCCGTTAAGACCCGAATTATTCTCGGGTTTTTTTGGCATGAAGCCAGCGGCAATACTGGTGGTTATTCCTGAAATACCGAAAAGAACCAAGAGGGCATATGAGTAGAGCTGTGGTGGCTCGATGTTTAAAACGCGAAGTGCCCACTGTTCAACAAAGGTATGCGTAAACAGAAAGATTGAAACAGCGAACAAGACTAAGCACACCAGTTGAAGAGCCATTGCACCTGTATAGAGAATGCGCGCTGTTTTTCCGGGGGAGTCTCTCAGAAGTATGACGAATGATAGGATAAGCAAACTTGCTCCACCCCAGATGAGAAGATCAAAAACATCGACTGGTGCAGTTTTGAACGAAGAGAAATATCTTCGCAAGAATTCGAAAACGATAAAATATGAAGATGCTTCGATCATAGCTGCAATTCTAGCAATAGCGCCTGGTGATGTAAACGCTTTGACCTTCACCTCGCAAAACAAGAATAGCGCTATAATGAGTTTTCTCTTAAAGCAGTGAGGAGTTATTACATGAAGAAAAAAGAATTGAAATTCTTTAAAGATATTCTAGAAACCGCTTCGCCAACGGGGTCCGAAATGGCTGTTGCAGAAATGCTTCGCGAAAGACTTGCCCCGAGTGCTGACGAAATCACCACCGATGTGATGGGTTCGGTTCATGCCCTGCTGAAAGGCACCGGAAACGGACCTTCGGTAATGCTTTCGGCGCATATGGACGAGATTGGCTTGATGGTAACCTTTATTAGTGATGAAGGTTATTTATCGGTTTCGGCTATTGGTGGTGTTGACGCCGCTGTGCTGCCCGGTATGCGAGTGGACGTTCATACTGAAAAAGGCGTACTTCGAGGCGTGGTTGGTCGCAAGCCAATTCATCTGATTCTCCCCGATGAGCGCAAGAACGTAACGCCTATTGATAAGCTGGTAATTGATTTGGGATTGCCTGCAAAAACAGTCAAAAAGCGCGTTAAAGTGGGCGATAGCATTACCTTTGGTGTTGGCTTTGAAACCTTCGGAAACGGAATGGCTGTATCACGCGCTTTCGATGACAAAGCGGGTGTTTGGGTTGCTGTTCGAGTCTTGGAAGAGCTTGAAAAAGCCGGACGCGCCAAAGGTGATTTTATTTGTGCGGCAACGGTTCAAGAAGAAATTGGTGTTCGTGGTGCACAAACATCAACGTATTCAATAAACCCCGATGTTGGTATTGCCTTTGATGTAACGCACGCCACCGATTACCCAGGCATTGATAAGTCTAAGTACGGCAAGTGCGTGTGCGGCGAAGGTCCGGTTATTGCACGTGGCCCTAATATTAACCCTGAGGTATACGACCGACTTGTTGCAGCAGCGCAAGCAGAAGGTATTTCGTATCAAATTGAAGCAGAGCCCGGAGTCACAGGAACGGATGCGCGCGCAATCCAGGTAACGCGCGGTGGTAAGGCGAGCGGCCTTATATCGGTCCCGCTTCGTTATATGCATACTCCTACCGAGGTTTTGATGCTTTCTGACCTTGATCAAACAGTAAAATTGCTCGTTCGGTTCATACTGGATTTGGATGAGGATTCAAGCTTCATTCCTGGTATGTAGAAGCAAGAAAGAGAATATGGTGTTAGATTTGCGATGAAGCAAGAAAAGAAAATAATCGCTAAGAATAGAAAAGCTTTTCATGAGTACGAAATACTCGATCGTTTTGAGGCGGGTATCGAGTTAACAGGAACAGAAGTGCGCTCTTTGCGGGAGAACAACTGTCAGATGACTGATAGTTTTGCGCTCGTGCGCAATGGCGAAGCCTGGTTGCATAATGTGCACATTCCGCCTTTTGCGCAAGGCAACATTAACAATCCAGATCCCGACAGAAAGCGTAAACTTTTATTGCATAAGCGAGAAATCATTGAGCTTAACGAAGCAATTAAGGAAAAGGGGATGGCTATCGTTCCCTTGAATATGTATTTTGCGAAGAACTCACTCGTAAAAGTAGAAATTGCTATCGCGCGAGGAAAGAAGCTCTATGATAAACGTGCAAGCATGGCTGCACGGGATTCCAAACGTGAAGTTGAGCGTGCTCTAAAAGAGCGTAGTCGTTAGGAGGATGTCATGGCATTAGACGAGAAGGTAGAAGCCGTTGAGGAAGAGCTTGAGACTGATGCTGAGTTAGCCGACGAAGAAAACGAATTTGACCTCGAAGAAGAATACGAAGATGACGAGCTTGGTCCCGATGCCGACGAAGAAGACCTTGAAGAGGCTTTCGATGGCGACGAGGACGACTATGATATAGACGACGAACTCGAAGACGAAGAATACGACGAAGAGTACGACGACGAAGAATATGATGATGAGGAATATGACGAAGAAGAGTACGAAGAGTTCGAGGAAGAAGAAAACGAGTACGACCTTGGCATAACCAAAGAAGGCGTTGCTGCGGCAACGAATGACTTTAATGTCATCTATAAAGAAGGCGTTGAAACAGCTCGAGAGCTCAAGAGTGCTTTCGATGACATAAAAGATGCTTTTAATCTAGGCAGTTTCTTTAAGTAAATTAGCTGGTGGTATTGACATTAGCTTTTGAGGGTATAGAATCTAAACCCCTTTCACAGAGGGGCACATGCGAATGCATGGGGCACATTGAAAAGGTGGAGCCACGTTTTCGGTAAGAGATAATCGTGCTGTTTTCAGTAACTGCAGATATCTCCATTAATCTGGGGGCGACTGGTTTCGACATGGTAGGTTTGAAAAGTGGAGCAGGTCGTGGTCTCCTCGCCACGTTAAACAGGGGTAAAGTCAAGTTAATTGGCAAACAACAAAAACTCGCCCTCGCTGCTTAATTAAGCCTTGGGCTGTCAATCTTGGGACGTCCCCGACCCAGGTGCGACATCATTTTAGGGGAATGCTCTTGAGCACGTAGTCGGTATGGCTCAAGAAAAGATTGAACCGGCTCGGAGGTATCTCGTCTGTCTGTGAATGGGTTGCTTCTTAAACACAATCATTGACTAAGCTTGTAGCGCTACTTGGATGATCTAGTATGGACCGGAGTTCGATTCTCCGCGCCTCCACCATTCTTTGAAAATTTCTGGCTCGCGATAAGTTAGTCGTCGCGCTCGCAAGCTCGCTGCTCCCTAAACAGTCCACTGGACTGTTTACTCCCGCGCCTCCACCAAACCTTGCCTATCCGAACTCGTTTGCCCTGCATAAAGTCAAATTCGACTTTCAGGGCATCTTTCATGTTCGACAAAACAGCGCCCAACACGGCGCAGATTGCGTTCCGTTTATCTACATTGTCTAATTTGCCCTCTCAATGGCAATAAAACCGTTTCGCTTGCAAATTTTCATGTAGATGAAGGCATTTCGAGCTACCGTCGCCGCACCACAGAAGCATTATGCCTGGTCGCGAAGAAATCGCGCATAGCTAAATACGAAGAATCGTGGCTAGAGTGCAGGCGAAAGGCATTTTCTTCCAAAAATCTAGCGATATACCCAAGGTAGATGATGCAGACACGCAGACACGCAGACACGCTTTTATTTGGCGCGAGTATTTATGCGTCAAGTCGCTTTTTGTAGCGTTTAAGCTTCTTTATCGCCCAATCATAGTGGCTGCTTGTTGATGAAATGCAGTAACTCCCTAGGTTTGTTGTGCCGGTCCAGGTGAAATAAGCTTTTTCAAAGAGCTCATTCTCTGAGAATTCTTCGATGAGCATAAGAACCTGTTTGTGGCTTGCTTTTACAAGCTTTTCCGCCTCTTCGTAAGAGGTGGATTGATGCTTCTCCCAGAATTCGATATTCATCTTGCCATATGTTTTCCAGTTATAGGGCTGGGGTAAGAAGGGTTGCTCATTGCCCTTGGTGTTTGCCGCTATCCATGTAACAAGCAGTTGGTGCCATTCGTATAGATGAATCAAGACGTCACGTACATTTTGGTCACGTCGCCAGTGCGCCTCTTTATCCTTTTCGGTCAAAGCAAAATTGAATGAATCGAGCAATTGCTCTTCGGAAAGGCTTTCGACAAGCGACCACATTTTGTCGAATTGGCCGTTTGCTGCGCTTATTAGCTCGTCTTTTGTTTTTGGTCGTGGCATAGTAATTCCCTTCGATTATGCAATTCGGGAGCGCAGTATGGGTGCAATTTTGTTTTCAGTATAGTCGCAAGGTGCGAAGAGCTAAAGCATTTTTTCGGATATCTTGTACACTAACGAGTGCATCGAAATGCCGCAGTGCGCATTACGTTATCAGGAGGGTTTATGGCTGAAATATATGAGTTTGATGCAGTGATTATCAAGAATCCTGATATGGATGCGGCTTACGTTGAAATACCTTTTGATGTTAGGGAAGTGTTTGGGAAGGGTCGTGTGCCAGTACATGCGACCTTCGATAGTGAGCCCTACGATGGCCAATTAGTAAAAATGGGAACGAGCTGTCACATCATTGGTATCCGAAAAGATATCCGGGCGAAAATAGGTAAACAGCCAGGAGATAGTATTCATGTTACTTTGCATGAACGAGAGCCGAATAAACCTGATTATCAAACGATAGACGAATACATCGCACGCTATCCCAAAGAAATTCAAGAGCGCATGGAAAAGCTCCGTGCGGTTATTCTTGCTTGCTCGTCTGATATCTCGGAGAAGATTTCTTGGGGTATGGCAACGTTTGTGCTCAATGGTAACTTGGTACATTTTGCCGGCGAGAAAAAACACATTGGCTTTCATCCAGCACCGAGCGCAATTGAATCTTTCTGCGACCAGCTAAAAGAATATAAAACCTCAAAAGGCACGGTTCAGTTTCCCTACGACAAGCCCATGCCTTATGAGCTAATTCGCAAAATGGTGGAGTTTCGCGTTCTGGAGCAAATGGAAAAAGTTCGGAAAAGTAAATCGCGTTCGTAGCGAAAGTAATCTTTTATACCTTTGGTTGTGGGATAGGCTTTTAGGCTTTGAGGCTTTCCAGGTAGGGGCGTAAAAGACGTTCCACCGATGGCCAGAAATCAATCTTTCCTTTGAAGACGCACCAGTAGTAAATGGTGCCTGTTGATATGGCAGCAACGCTGAAGAGCACTTCGTCAAGATCGACATCTTCTCTGATGAGTCCGGTTTCTTGTCCTTTTCGCAGACATTCTCCGATGGCTTCAAGAGCGATAGCGTCTTCGGGCTTTCGATGACGATAGTCGAATACGGGATTGTCGATTTGTGAATAATAATGCGTGATGAATTCGACACCGACATCTTCGCAGCATTGAATATACGCATGGTAAATCCCGAGGATTTGCTCGAGGGCATCCAAATCGCTCATTGTCTTGTGGATTGCTTCTTTATAGTTACTGAAAAAGTATCTCAAATAGCTGCTTACTAATTCTTCCTTGCTGGAATACAAATGATAGAAGCTCCCTGTCGTAAGACCCGCAAGATCGCAGATATTGCGCACAGTCAGTTGCTCCATGCCCTGTGTGCTGATGATTTTAAAGGCAGCGTTTGTTAGCTTGATTCGATTTATCTCTGAGGGCTTCTTGCGATTGAGTCGATCTAGGCTCATTGAGCTATTTTGGTCGTTCACTGTGGTTGTTTTTTCCGACACCGTTTGCGCCTCTTTCGCGGACTTAGCCATCGCTTTTTATGAGCTTGAACGGACAAAAAGCGCAGCTTGTTGTATTGACCATTCGCATGCGAGAGAATACCATATCAAGTAACTATAACGCGTTCTAGAATGCATTATAGCACTCTACGAAGTAAGGAAAAGTGCTCGTTTGGGGAGGGGAAGGTATGGAGAACGGAGAAGGGAAACTCAAGGGCTTTCGCGTGGTTGAATTTGCTACCTACGTAGCGGGACCAGCAGCAACACGTGTGTTAGCAGATTGGGGTGCCGAGGTTATCAAGGTAGAATCATTTGCGGGTGACGGGTATCGGAGTAACTGTCGTATCTATGATGCTCCAAGTGAACGAAATGATGTCGATCCGTGTTTTGATGTGTGCAACGTGAACAAAACCTTTATCTCGGTCGACCTGCGAACCGAGGAAGGTCAGGAAATCATACATAGCCTTCTTAAAGACGCTGATGTCTTTCTTACCAATACGCGCTTTCAGTCGCTTGAGAAGCTGGGACTTTTGTATGAGCAGATTAAAGATAGATATCCACGACTAATTTATGCACACATGCTTGGCTATGGAGAATTTGGGGAAGAGCGTAACTCTGCTGGATACGATTACACCTGCTATGGAGCGCGCGGTGGTATTACGGGAAGTCTCTATGACGCAGGCGGACCTCCCATGATAGGTGGGCCGGCTTTCGGCGATCTTCAGTCTGGCATGAGCATGACTGCGGGTATTTTGGCTGCACTTTTGCAGCGCGAGAGAACAGGGAAGGGAGATCGCGTAACCGTTGCCTTGCATGGTGTGGGTGTTTACATGTTGCACTTGTTACACACGGCTACACAGTTCGGAACATATTCATTTCCTGTCACACGAAAGGTTTTCCCAACTCCAACAAACAACACCTATCAAGCTCAAGATGGAAGTTGGATTCAGCTCACCATCCCAGATTACAACAAAGACTTTAACCGGTTCGTGGAAGCAATTGGTCTTCCCGAGCTCAAAGATCACCCTGAATATAGCAAAATTGCCATTCTTCGTTCTTCGGGAAAGCTTCGTGAATTTACCGAGATTGTCGAGAACTGCTTTGCGACAGCAACAGCAGCAGAATGGACTGCGCGTTTAAAAGAGGCAGACTTGGCGCACGAAATATGCCGAGTTTCAAAAGAGGTTTTGGTGGATCCTGAGGCGTGGGACAATAAATATCTTCGAAAAGTCACCTATGCAAATGGCGAAGAATATATAGGTTTCAACAATCCCATCAGGTATGACAGTATTGAAGAGAACCCTTTTGTACCCGCTGATTCCATCGGCGCACACACATCAGAAGTGTTGTCTGCTCTCGGGTATTCTGAAGATGAGATTCAGGACATGATTGAGAAGAACGTAGTTCGTCAGGGCGAACCAGGACAAGCAAAGTCCTAGGTGGGGCAAACGCATATGAGTCAGATGCGCGGAACATCATTCTGGCTTATAGATTGACGGATTCGGATTTCTTTTTCAATCAGAGTAACGTATCCTGAATAGAGCACAAAAGACTTGCAGGTTGGAATCCATTTGAGAGATTGTGCAGGAGATGATTATGAAATTCTTTAATATACTACCCCTAGCTGTCATGTTATGTTTGGGTTTAGCGTTTGTCGGATGTAGTGCTAATTCAAATCAGAAAGAGAATACCGCCGAGCAATCTGGCGCCACGGGCTCTTCCAGCTTTGAATATGAAGCAAATCCCTCTTGGTACCAAGATGCGATTACCGATGTCGATAGCATTTACTATCTAAAGGGCGAGGAGCACCGCGGGTCTAATCCTATGTTCATCGTCATTGGCGATATCCCTGCAGAGGGAGATTACGGCACCGCTGAAAAGCAACGCGCTTTCCTAAAAACTGATAACTTTGATTCCGAAGAGGGATTGATACTAGGCAGCGTCGAGGAAAGCACCCTGGGAGAATATGGCTGCGTAACGGGTGAATATATCGATGCGGGTGGTAATCACTGCAAGACAATGGTCTTCTTTACGGGCCCAAATGAATACGCGATGCTTCAATATGTTGCGTCGAGTGATGAATACGAAACCTACATTTCAGATATTGATGCTGTGTTTGATTCGGTTAAGCTTCTTTAAGGATTGGACGAGCTATTATCTGAGGCCTTGCCAACACGGATACGTGTGATTGTGAAGCCGTTTTCAGCTTTGTCAGCATTTGGTGTATCGAAAGCTTTTTGGTGTATGTAATCGGGTGATTTGTGCCAGGAAAATATGAAGAAATGCCGAAGGCGGTTAAAATCTTTCACGCAAAGTGGAATATCGAGCGAAAAGCGTGTTTATGCTGCTACAATAGCTCTGTCCGAAGTGGTTAGTTAGGAAATATGGCTAAAAAGAAGAAGAAAGACGCTTCGCTCGGCAAACACGCTGCAAAAAGCGATTCAGATAAAAAGAGTAAAGGTACCGATACTGGTCAATCCGATCAGTCTTCAGGTGCTTCCGCATCTGGCACTGATGCAACCAAGCAGATGCCGGTTGTAGATGAATCCGCTACTCAAGCAGTAAAACCCATCGATCCCGCGCAGCCCTCTTATGCAGATGGTCAAGCTGCTGATTACCCTGCTTTTTCTCAAGATGAGCCTAAGCGCAAAGGTAAAGGCTTGAAAATCTTTGGCATAACCCTTGCTTCAATACTTGCCGCGCTTGTAATCGTATATGGTGCTGGCTGTTTCCTCTTTATGGATCGCTTCTATCCAAACACAATCATTGGATCACACGATGTGTCAATGCGAACAACATCTGAATGCGCCCCTGAATTCAATGAGGCAGCCGATGATTATGTGGTCGATATTCAGGGGAGAGGGCTTTCTCTCACGCTGACAGCACTTGATATCAATTTGAAATTCGACGGATTGGTAATTGCGCAAGCAGCCCACGATAAAGTTACGCCATGGATGTGGCCACTTGAGATATTCGGTGATCATGATTACAGCGATAGCTTGCTCGCGAGCTATGATAAAGAAGTGGTGAGCCAAGAGGTTTCTGCCCTCATAGATGAGCACAACGCTGCCGCGACACCTCCCACAAATGCGTCAGCTGTCTTTGACGAAAAAACTCAGAAGTTCACAATTAGTCCCGAGAAGATTGGCACAACACTCGATAAAGAAGTGGTGCTGGATAAAATCGATAAAGCCATTACTACCTTAACGCCAGAAGTGAAGATAACCGCAGATGAGCTTGAACAGGCAACCGTACTATCAACTAGCAAAGAGCTTGAAGCTGCGTGTAAACAAGCAGACACTATGATTACCGCCAACATTAGTCTCGTTCTGAATGGCGCAGAAATTGCTGCATTGAATCCTGCTTTGCAGTCAACATGGATAAGCTTTGGAGAAGATTTCAGTGTTACGCTTAATGAAGAGGCTTTCAATGCCTGGACCGAATCACTGATTTCAAACCTAAATACAGTGGGAACGGAAAGAACTTACACGCGCCCCGATGGAAAAGTTATTAAGGTTTCTGGCGGAACGTATGGCTGGGAGATTGACGGAGATAGCCTGCGTACGCAAATCAAGGAAGGCATGAGTGCTGGTCTCGTTGGTGCGATTGAGATTCCTGTCTGGCAATCGGGTACCGGTTTCGCTGCTTTAGGCGGACAAGACTGGGGCGCTCGGTATTGCGACATCGATCTTTCCGAGCAGTACGCTCGCTTTTATGATGAAACCGGAGCTCTAGTTTGGGAATCGTCTATTATCTCTGGTAAGCCTGATGGCAAGCATAATACCCCCACTGGTGCGTATATGCTCAATCAAAAACAGAGTCCTTCTAAACTTATCGGCGAGATTGATCCTAAAACTAAGAAGCCTGAATACGAAACCGTAGTTACTTACTGGATGCCCTTCGTTGGCAACGCTGTCGGCTTACATGATGCTACCTGGCAACCAAGCTTTGGTGGGTCGATGTATGCCAACGGTTATGGCTCACATGGCTGCGTCAATCTTCCTTATTCGGCAGCAGAGGCGCTCTACGGTATTATCCAGCCCGGAGATCCCGTTATCTGTCACTGGTGATATCTGCTACGTTAAGCGGGATAATGCCTTCGAGCTCGGCAGGATTCATTTCGATTTGTAGGCCAATCTTTCCCGCAGAAAAGATGATTGCTTCAAACAGCAAAGCTGTCTCATCGATGGTGGTCTGAAACTGCTTTTTCATCGCAAGAGGAGAGCATCCACCGTGTACATATCCTGTCAGAGGAAAAAGGTCTTTCGACTTAATCATGGCAATTGATTTTTCGCCGACCACGTGTGCGGCCTTCTTTAAAGCAAGTTCAGTAGAAGCAGGAACCATAAAAACATAGTAGGTACCTGACTTTGTCTGGGTGACCAAGGTTTTAAAAACCTGCAACGGTTCCACCCGAAGAAGTGTCGCTGCCTCGATACCGCTTAGTGCCTCTGTGGTTTCGAGTTGATGAGTGGTGTAGGGGATGTGCGCTGCATCAAGCGTACGCATCGCGTTTGTTTTATGTTCTGAGTGCTGTGCCATGTTCTTTTCGTTGTCTCGCAGTGATGTGGTCCATGTTAGCAGATATTGTCACGAGCATTTAGAC
>JBMNSJ010000028.1:0-26845 GCA_050945135.1 Raoultibacter sp. | reverse complement strand
TCCTCTATAAGCCAAACGAGGAATGGGCAACTAGTTACCAGAAACTCTTTGACATACTTTACGGTGCGTAATTAGTCTTTGAGACGGTAACGGAATATGAAGCCACCACATAACGAGAAGAGAGCTCACAGAATAACCATAGTGGCAACTCTTGTCTATCTGGTTGTGATTACGATTGCTGCCTTGCTTATGGGATCAAGCTCGGTGAGTTTTCACGAGCTTTGGGCTCTCATCTCGGGGGGCGAGATTAGCGAAAGCGCTGCAAGTATTTTACTAAATGTTCGTCTGCCACGAGTTTTGGCGGCACTGCTGGCTGGTGCGGCGCTCGCGGTTTCGGGTGCCCTGATACAGGCAGCGCTCGACAATCCCATGGCGGCTCCGAATATCATCGGTATTAACTCAGGGGCAGGGCTTGCGGTCTTGCTTGTGGGGTCCTTTTTCCCTGGCATGCTTTTTATGCAGCCTCTCGCCGCATTTGCGGGAGCGCTGCTTACAGCCGCTATCGTGTTCGGCATATCGATGGGCGCTGGCAGCTCACGCTTAACCATCATACTTGCAGGTATCGCGCTTTCAGCAATATTTGGCGCAGGGATGAATATGATTCTTATTATTAACCCCGATGCTTATGTTGGCGCAAGCGGTTTTTTGGTTGGGGGATTGTCGGGAGTGTTGGGCAGAAACCTCATCTGGCCAGGCATATATATCACTATTGGATTGACGCTTGCGGTTCTGCTTTCAAGTAAGCTCAATATTTTGTCACTTGGAGACACGAGTGCGCATTCACTGGGAATGAATGTGTATCGTTGGAGGATGGGCTATCTGGGGATTGCGGCCTTACTCGCTGGTGCGGCAGTTAGCTTCGCAGGTCTATTAGGCTTCGTGGGATTGATTGTTCCTCATCTCATTCGTTTTTTTGTCGGTCATGATAACCGCGTGGTGGTTCCGGTGAGTGCTCTGTTTGGTGCCGCCTTTGTTGTGTGTTGTGATTTGTGCTCTCGTGTTTTGTTTGCGCCCTACGAGATTCCTGTCGGGATATTTATGGCCTTTATTGGTGGACCCTTCTTTATCTACTTGATTGTGCGAAACAAGAGGCGCAACGATGTTTAGCAGACAAAGAAAAAAGTGCGCTCATCAGGTAAAAACATCGCAGTCTGTTTCAGGTGCGCCAGCCCGAGAGGTAAACATGAATGCTGCTATAGAGCTCCAGTCAGTCAGCTTTCGTTACGGAAAACAAGCCTTTATTGAAAACCTTAACCTCGTAGTTCCACGAGGTTGTATCACGAGCATTGTCGGTCCTAATGGCTGCGGAAAATCAACAGTCCTCAAAATTGTTGACGGCATCTTAGAGCCGCAAGTAGGACAAGCTTTCATTAATGGCATTCCGACTTTATCGATGAGTGGGCGAGAGAGAGCTCGTGTTCTCGCATTGCTCAGTCAAGGAGCTCAATCGCCCGTTATGACGGTGGAGGCTTTGGTCCACTGCGGAAGATATCCGTATCAGGGTCACATGCATGTTACCACGCAAGAAGATAGGCAGAGTGTGGAAGAAGCTATGGCTCGCGCTGGCGTAACGCAATTTCGAGGCCACGACGTTCGTCATTTATCGGGTGGCGAAAGACAAAGAGCCTTTATTGCCATGACGCTTGCTCAGGATACCGATATAGTTGCACTCGATGAGCCAACTACCTACTTAGATGTTGGTGCTTGTCACGACATCATGACACTTGCACGCTCCCTCAACAAAGAAGAGGGAAAGACGGTTGTCATGGTGATTCATGATATCGATCTGGCGCTACGTTATTCTGATTATCTTATTGTTATGGAGCGCGGACGATGCCTTTGTTCGGGTACCCGAGAAGAAGTCCTTGCTGCGCAAGCTATAGAGCAGGCTTTTAAGGTAGAAATCCAACAAAGTTGCTTTGATGGTCGCGATTCCTTCACCTTATTTCCCACTGAGTAGGGCTTTAGCTTGAAAGCATGAGCTGGCAATGAGACCATTGCTGGAGTCTGACATTGTTCACGGGCAGTGTTTCGAGGGCGGTAGGTCCAGAAACCAACTTTTTCAGAAAAGATAACTTTTCTGGAAGAGAAGCCCCTTAGTCCGGTTTTTCGCGCTAATAGTGAGCGCACTTCTGATGCTACGCCCGGAGAAATGCCAGGTCAAAAAAATCTACGCCTACAAAATGCGTCTGTGACAAGCTGGAAATTCCGGAATAAGCGGCATGTCTACCACGAGACGGTAGTTGTAGAAAAAAAGAGTGGGCCGATAAGCCGGGTTCTGTCGAGGACGATCATTTATCTCGAATGCATGTTGCCACACACCTCTAGCACGCAACCCGAATGCACGGAAGGGCAACCGTATAGCACTCCTATTTGCGCTTGCTCCAGATGGGGTTTACCAAGCCATGATGTTGCCATCATGCTGGTGCGCTCTTACCGCACCGTTTCAGCTTTTCTCCGCATGCTCGGTCGTTCGAGCTTTGCGGGGAGTTTTCTTTTCTGTGGCACTATCCGTCGGGTTACCCCGCCCAGTCGTTAACTGGCATCTTGCCCTTTGGAGCCCGGACTTTCCTCACAGTGTCTGCGCGATCGCCTGGCCCACTCAGTATGGTATTCTAGCAAAAGAATGGGCCCGAGGGCCTAGGAAGTGGGAGGTTGCGCGTGCGTGTCTGTGCTTTAGTTGGAGCGTCAGATTTTAATGAGCAGCATTTTTTGGAGCAGCACTTTGACTACATTGTTGCCGTTGATGCAGGATATGCACATCTGGAACGCATCGGGGTAAAGCCTGATGCGGTAATTGGCGATTTTGATTCTTTGGGCTACGTACCTAAGCACTCCCACCTGAAAAAACTACCTACCCGAAAAGATAAAAGCGACATTGAGGTTGCCCTTGAAGAGGTCGAGCAATCGGGATTTGATCTTATCTTGGTGTATGGCTGCTTGGGTGGTCGTATAGACTTTACCTTTGCGATGTATCAGCTGCTCGCTCATTTTTCGCGTGGCGATGCCATTCTTTATGCGATTGGCTTGGATTCTGTGGTGTGTACGCTCGATGAGAAAGGGCGAAATGCCATCAGCTTTAATGCAGGTGCTCAGGGCTTGCTCTCTTTATTCGCGTTTTCTCACGAAGTGCGAGGAGTTAATGAATCCGGCTTAGAATATGCTCTCGACAACGCTACGCTTCGAAACGATGAGCCCCTAGGAGTTTCTAACGCCTTCACCGGGCGTGTGGCTAGGGTGTCGATTGTGTCAGGGACAGCGCTTCTATTCTTCCCAATTGTGGCGCTAGGAGAGGTCTTCGTGCCATAAACCCATTCATCTTTAGTCTGTTTGATAAGGTATGACAGATTTTAGTCAAAACTTTACGGTCATTTCTTGTTGCTTGCAGGCAGATTGGGAGATGAAGATGGACAGACTGGTTTTTTCGAACGACACGCAGGTGTGGCTCACAGAAAGAGGAGAGCTCTACTGGGACGAGCAAAGGCACAGTTTTGGATTCATTGATTTTGTGCATTACGAAGATGGATATACCAACATAAAAGCTTCATTTGATTTCAATGTTATCTCAGAAAAAGAGCCAGCGTTTACCGAAGCGCTCATGGAGCTGTTTTCAGATTTTTCCCTCTGGTCGAAATAGAGAATGTGCAAAACGAAAGAGAAAGACAGGGGCTTGTTCGAGATAGCTTACAGAATTAAGCCTTGAAAATGCATTAATTAGTCCTATAATGAATTCCGCAGATGGGCAATAGCATCATCTGGTAATACAGGGGAGCTTGCGATGAGGCAGGCTGAGAGGAAGCGCAATCCCGCTTCGACCCTCGAACCTGATATGGGTAATTCCAGCGAAGGGAGTTCTGATGAAGAGCACTACTACCTCTACATTCATTTTTATTTGGTTTGGCGCCGCTGTTTCATTAGCAGAGATACTAACAGGCACCTTCTTTGCGCCCTTGGGCTTTGAGCGTGGCATGCTCGCAGTCGTAATTGGGCATCTTATCGGCTGTACTTTATTTTGGCTAGCTGCATATATTGGAGCAAAAACGGGCAAAAGCGCCATGGAAACCGTGAAGTTGAGCTTCGGAAAATACGGGTCATTCGTATTCTCTTTTAGCAATGTTGCTCAGCTCATAGGCTGGACATCAATCATGATATTTTCCGGAGCTGCTGCTGCACGCTATCTGGTGCCCGAGCTTGGACAGGCAGCGTGGTGTGTGATTATTGGCGCGCTGATTGTGATATGGATAGCTTTGAGTCTCAAAAACATGAGTAGGGTGCAGACCGGCGCCGCACTTCTTTTACTTGGCTTAACTATGGTTATGAGTTTTGTAATATTTGGCGGAATGCAACCAGTTGCAGCTGCGCCAAACGAAGGCATTGCTTTTGGAGCGGCGGTTGAGCTTGCAGTGGCTATGCCTCTATCATGGCTTCCGGTTGTTAGCGACTACACACGGCATGCAAAAAAGCCAAAGGCAGCCACTACCGCAGCTACTCTCGCGTATTTTGTGGGGAGCACCTGGATGTTTGCGCTTGGCCTTGGAGCAGCTTTGTTTGCCGGATCGGGTGATATAGCTCAGATTTTCTCTGCCGCAGGACTTGGTGTTTTGGGTATCCTCATCGTGGTGTTCTCAACTGTGACCACAACTTTTCTTGATGCGGCTTCTGCAGGGTTTTCGGCCCGTTCAATACTTTCGAAGATCAACGCAAAATGGGCTGGCATCATCGCAGCGCTTATCGGAACAGCACTTGCAATCTTTGCTCCCGTGGCGCGATTCGAAGAGTTCCTTTACCTGATAGGCTCTATTTTTGCCCCCATGATAGCTGTCATGATTGTTGATTTTTACTTTCGTGGCAACGATTCAAGCCAGAAGGGCTTTGATGTAACCAATATCGTGATTTGGCTTTTCGGCTTTGTTCTATATCGAGTTTCGATGTCATGGGATATTGTCGTCGGAAACACCCTACCAGTCATTCTTATTGTGGGATTAACCACGCTCATCGTACACAAGCTTAAACAGGGTATGAGCACACGCAAGCAAGTTTCTACTAAGCAGATAAAGGAGTAAGCATGGACACAAAAACACTTGGAGAGATTTTAGAAAAAGTACGCGCAGGCACGCCGCTTGTACATAACATCACAAATTATGTGACGGTAAATGATTGCGCAAATGCAATTCTCGCAGTTGGCGCAAGTCCTATCATGAGCGATGAGCCCGAAGACGTAGAAGACATCACGAGCATATGCGGAGCACTCAACATCAATATCGGTACTCTGAACCAAAGTAGTATTGAAGCTATGTTGCGCGCTGGAAAAAAGGCAGGCTCATTGGGTCATCCAATTGTGCTCGACCCTGTTGGCGCAGGTGCTTCAAAGCTAAGGACAGAAACGGCGGGTAATCTCTTAGACACGCTAGCTGTTTCAGTGATAAGAGGAAATATGTCAGAAGCAAAGGCTTTGGCTGGAGGAGCTGCGAGCACACGTGGCGTGGATGTGTGTCCTGCCGATCTTGTGAGCGAAGAGAACCTTGCCGAAAGCGCCGATTTTGCATGCAAGCTTGCCCAGAGTAGCAATACTCTTGTCGCTATCACGGGCCCAATCGATATCATTGCTGATGCTCATTGCGCCTATGCCATCAGAAACGGAAGTCCACTCCAAGAGCGAATGACGGGAGCGGGATGTATGCTCTCTGGCATGTGCGCGGCCTTCGCGGTTGCGCATCCCGAAAACATTTTAGAGGCCATCCTTGCCTCAGTCGTTGTTATGGGACTTGCTGGTCAGATTGCCGAGGAGCGCATGACCGAACAAGACGGAAACGGATCGTACAGAACCTATCTCCTTGACGCCTTATACACGATGGATACTGACACCTTCGCTAAGCGAGCACGTGTGGAAAGGCGTCTTTAGGACATGTTCACACAAGAAGAGATACGTGCAAGCATGCGGCTCTACGCTATTACCGACCGCAGTTGGTTGGATGGCCGCAGTCTAGCGGAGTGTGTTCAGCAGGCGATTGATGGTGGCGCAACGTGCGTTCAGCTACGAGAGAAGCAAGCAGATTTTTCTGAGATAGAGACGCTTGCCTATGAAATAAAGGAGCTGTGCGCTCAGTCGGGTATTCCGTTTATTGTTAATGATGCTCTTAACATCGCAAAGAAGGTGGGCGCAGATGGCATCCATGTTGGACAAGATGACGTGACGTGTACAGAGGCTCGCTCGGTACTTGGCGCACATGCAATCATTGGGGTTTCGGTGCAGACACTTGAAGAGGCGCGCGCTGAGGAAGCAGCAGGAGCGGATTACCTGGGTGTTGGCGCCATGTTTGGAACGCCAACTAAGCCAGAAGCGGTGGACGTAACGATGAGCACGCTTCGCGAGATTTGTGCGTCGGTTACCATTCCTGTAGTTGCAATTGGTGGATTGAATCTAGAAACGATTCCAAAGCTCGCAGATACGGGCGTTGATGGGGTGGCAGTGGTCTCTGCTATTTTTGCCGCGCAAGATATCAAAACCGCAACGACTGTCTTGAGGGCTTGCGCCGAAACGTTGTAAGCATCATGATTTGAGAAATGATTAGCGAGGAAGGCTTTTGTGATTATTGATACCACTGCTATGGTTCCAGTTTTGAGTATAGCTGGCTCAGATCCGAGCGGCGGAGCGGGTATTCAGGCTGACATCAAAACCATTACTGCGCATCGTTGTTATGCAGAGACGGTAATCACAGCCCTGACTGCTCAAAACACCTTGGGTGTATATGGGGTTGAGAATATCTCGAGAGAATTTATTGCGATGCAGATCGATGCGGTGTTTGACGATATTCGACCCGAGGCAGTCAAGATTGGAATGGTTTCATCGGTTCCGATTATCGAAACAATCGTCGAACGTCTGCGATTTTGGGGTGCGCGCAATATAGTTTTAGACCCCGTTATGATGTCAACATCGGGGGGCAAACTCATTAGTGACGAAGCGATTGACGCCTTGAAAGCTATGCTAATACCACTTGCAGATGTCATCACTCCAAACCTTGCAGAAGCTGAAGTCTTGTGTGGCTATGCCTTGCGCACTGAAGAGGAAATGGAACGTGCGGCATCGCAGCTTCATGAGATAAGCGGGAATGCTGTCTTAATCAAGGGAGGTCACCTGAGTGAAAAGGCAGATGACGTGCTCATCGATAAAGCAGGCACAATACAGTGGTTTGCTGAGGAACATATCGTGACCAACAATACTCACGGGACAGGATGTACGCTTTCTTCAGCGATTGCTTGCGATTTGGCTATGGGACTTGATATGCCAGCGGCAGTGTATCGAGCAAAATCCTATGTTACCGGAGCCCTGCGAGACGGTCTTGAGCTAGGGCGGGGAAGTGGACCCCTAAATCATATGTGGGAATACGCCGACTAAGAATAAGCTCAATTATAAAAGCACAATGCTTCTGTCTTGGGGCGGAGGTAGGGGCTGCTCGTCCTTTACTACAAACCTTTGTCGCTTGACAAAGGTGAGGCTATCGTTTAAATTCCTTATAGACTGACGGTCGGTCTATAAAGTGGGAGGTGTCGCGTGAGAGTATCAAAGGAGCCGCGTGAGCGTCGAAATGAAATACTAGATACCGCCGAAAAATTTTTTGCGGTAAAAGGTTATGAACAAACAACTATCGTAGATATTCTTAATGAGATTGGCATCGCAAAAGGGACTTTTTACTACTACTTTAAGTCCAAAGAAGAGGTTATGGATGCCATAATAATGCGAATCGTTACAGCAGATGCAGAAGCAGCTAAGGCAATTGCTGATAGTTCCGATATGCCAGCAATTCAAAAACTGTTGGCAATTCTTTTTTCGCAAAAACCGGGACCCACAGATAACAAAGAAGCACTAACAGAACAGTTTCACCAGTCGGGCAATGCGGAAATGCATCAAAAAACCCTCGTTCAAACCATTAAGCACTTATCCCCAATCTTAACTACCGTAGTTGAGCAGGGTATTGACGAGGGAGTGATGGCTACACCCTATCCTCGAGAAACAGTGGATTTTCTTTTAGCTGCGGGGCAGGTAATTCTTGATGAGGGTTTATTTCAATGGAGTGCGGCTGAAACCGAAGACAGGATGAAAGCATTTATTCTTGTTGTGGAGACTTCGCTCGGAGCGGAAGAAGGAAGCTTTGAACAACTGATGAGTGTTTTAATGTAGGCAGTAGCGGGGTGGGGGTCAAACTATTGCTGGCATTTCAAAGGATGCCAGATAGTTAGGCAAATAGAGGCTAAATACATTACAGATCAAGCTGAGTAAATGAGTCAAACCAATCCATGAGGAGGCTTGAGAAGGCATGTGGAAACTCTATTACAGAATGACTCGCAAGGATATAGCAAGAAGCAAGCTGGTTAGCATCACCACCCTGCTGTTTGTTACAGTCGCATCAATGCTGGTGGCGCTTGCAGCCATCCTTGGTGTCAACCTTACGGGATCTATCGGCACTATGATGGAGAAGGCGCAAACGCCCCACTTCATGCAAATGCACTCCGGCGAGCTAGATGAGGCGGCACTGGATGATTTCGCAAGGTCGCAGCCTGTGACAAAGTATCAAGTGCTGGAGTTCCTGAATATCGACAATGCTGAGATTGTTATCGACGGCGAGTCCATGATTGGCAGCGTTCAGGACAATGGCTTTTCAATGCAAAGCGGCAGCTTTGATTATCTCATGAGTTTGGATAATGAAATCATCCATCCGACTGATGGCGAGGTTTATATACCGATTGCCTACATGAAGGATGGCACCGCTGAGATTGGCGATACCATGACCGTCTGCGACCAAAGCTTCACGGTCGGCGGGTTTCTGCGGGATTCGCAGATGAACGCCTCTCTTGCGTCCTCTAAGCGCTTCCTCATCAGCGAAAACGATTATGTTGCCCTGCGAGAACTTGGAAACGTGGAATACCTTATAGAGTTTCGCGTCTCCGATACATCACTCATCAGTGTAGTGGAAAACGCCTATATTGCAGCGGGCCTCCCGGCTAATGGTCCCGCTCTAACTTGGCAACACTTTCAGCTCATGAATGCATTGTCGGATGGATTGATGATTGCGGTCATTTTGCTAGTGAGCTTGCTTGTGGTCGCCATTGCGCTGTTTTGTATCCGCTTTACCCTTTTGGCTAAGATTGAGGATGAATACCAAGAGATTGGCGTGATGAAGGCGGTAGGCTTGCGGCTGTCAGACATACGCGGTGTGTACCTGACCAAATATGCGGTAATGGCCGCTGTGGGCTGTGCGCTGGGGCTTGCCTTGTCCTTCCTGCTACAGGAGCCGATGATGGAGGGCATCAGGCTGAATATGGGCGAGAGCGGGCAAGACGGACTTGCCGCAGCATTCGGGTTGGGGGGCGTTGTTCTGATATTTCTTGCGATTGGATTGTATGTTGTTCGCATCCTGCGACGGTTTAAGAGCATATCCGCTGCCGACGCTCTTCGTTTCGGTATGGCACAGGAGAAACCGGCAGGTGCAAAGCGTATGGTGCTCAGCAAGAACCGCCTGCTGAATACGAACATGTTTATGGGGATGAAGGATGTTTTCGCACGGAAAAAGCTCTATGTCATTATGCTGGCATCACTGATTCTTTCCGGCTTTATTATGATTGTCCCAGTTAACCTTGCTAATACCATTGCATCAAGTGAGTTCACTCAGCATATGGGGATTGGGGATTATGACATTCGCGTTGACATTCAGCAGACCGATAACATCGAGGATAAAACGATGGATATCGAGGCGGCACTGCTCTCTGATAGCCGTATTGATGCTGTGTCGACGCTCACCACAAAGACCTTTACGGTCAGAAGTGCAGACGGCACCAGCGAAAGCATGAAGGTGGAGTTAGGCGATCACTCGATATTCCCAATCTTCTACGAGCAGGGTCAGGCTCCCATCGCCAAAAACGAAATCGCCCTCTCATCACTCCTTGCAGATGATCTAGAAAAGGCGGTTGGCGATACGGTGACGCTGGTAATCAACGGGCAGGAAGAGGCATTGATTATCTGTGGCATCTATTCAGATGTGACTAACGGCGGTAAAACGGCTAAAGCCACCTTCACCGATGATTCCGCTGATGTAATGTGGGCGCTGCTAGGTGTTACGGTTTTCGATGCCGCGCAGACTCCGTCTATTGTTTCTGATTATGCGTCCAACTTCCCCTATGCCAAGATATCTGATGTGTCTGAGTATGTGAAGCAAACCCTTGGCTCCACCAGCTCGGCGCTAAACACTGCATCCTATGCAGCCGCAGCGGTTGCGATTATTATTGCAGCACTCATCACTTTGCTGTTTATAAAGATGCTTATTGTTAAAGATCGCTATTCCATTGCGGTGATGAAGGCGCTAGGCTTCACCAACAAGGACATAAGCTTGCAGTATATTTCAAGAGCGGTCATGGTTTTTATCATCAGCATTGTTCTGAGCATGATTTTATCGGCAACGCTGGGCGAATCTGTCGCCGGAATGCTACTTTCCAGCATGAGCATTACCAGCTTTACATTTGTGACAAACCCGGTGATATCGTATTTTCTCTGTCCTCTTGCGCTGCTGTGCGCTGTGCTGATTGCGACTTTTGCCGGAACAGCACAGGCGGGACGAGTCAATATTGCGGAGAGCGTAAAGGAGTGAGGATATGGAAAAAATTATTACAGGTGAAAACATCGTCAAGTCCTTTGGTGAAGGTCAGGAAAAGAACCTTGTGCTTAATGGAGTATCGGTAGAGATCGGGCAAGGAGAGTTTGTGTCGGTCATGGGGCCATCTGGCTCTGGTAAAACCACATTGATGTTTGCGCTTTCTGGCATGGACACCATTGACAGCGGCAAGGTGTCCCATCTGACAGAGAGAGCCAAACGGCTTATGAAAAAAGTGGGCATTGAAGGACTTGAAAATCGGGATATTACTCAGGTGTCTGGCGGGCAGCTACAACGTGCCGGCATCTGTCGCGCATTGATGGGAGATCCGCAGATTATCTTCGGTGACGAGCCGACCGGTGCGCTTAACTCCAAGTCTGCGCAGGAAATCATGGATATTCTGGCTATGATTACCGCCAAGGGGACTGCCATTCTGCTTGTCACTCATGATGCTGAGGTTGCAGCGCAGACAGGACGTGTACTGTTTATGCGTGACGGCAAGATTGTGGATGAAATGCTGATGAAGGATGTGGCAGGTCAGAGTCTAGAGCAGAAAGTGGCTGCTGTCACACAGAAAATGCAGGAGATTGAGATATAGGCAGGGAATATAGTCTTGACGAAGGCACGGGTGATAAGTATCATGATTAGTCGCGCCTATCTCCTATGATTGTGTTGTGGGAGAGCGACAAAGACACGTTGGGGTGTCGTCTAATGGTAGGACAGCGGCTTCTGGTGCCGTATGTGAGGGTTCGACTCCTTCCACCCCAGCCAAAATTTGTTGCCGGTATAAAAATTTGGGTGGTAATTCGCTCAGGTAAGGTATACTGCTAAAGCGCACTAAGCTATGGCTCCGTCGTCTAGCGGTTAGGACGCCGCCCTCTCAAGGCGGAGGTCGCGAGTTCGAATCTCGTCGGAGCTACCAAAAATTTGCAGGTCAGAGACATTATCGGTTTCTGACCTGTTTTCGTTTTCGGCGGATGGTACGAACTGAGAGAAAGAACAATCATGGGGAACAGCAAGCTTTCTTACGTCAATCGCAGGTCCGACAAGGGTTCTTCTGCAGGCATTTCCCGTCGTGAATTTCTCGTTGGAGCAGGTGCTGCTAGCGCACTGTGTATTGTGGGCGGTTTTGGCCTGGTGAGCTGCACTCCGAAATCTCAGGGAAACTCTGAAGATGCTGCGCGCGAGGCCTACGATATTGTTATCATCGGGACAGGCGGTGCGGGCATGTCTGCTGCCATTGCTGCTTACGACAAGGGAGCAACAAATATAGTCCTGCTTGAAAAAATGGGTATAAACGGGGGAAATACAAACTTTTCCTCGAGTGGGATGAATGCATCAGAAACTAAGTTTCAAAAAGCACAAGGCATAGAGGATTCAAATGACTTATTTGCGGAAGAGACTTTCATAGGTGGGCATGAGACAGCTAATAGAGAACTCGTCGATTACATGTGTACCAACTCAGCACACGCCATAGATTGGCTCGATGAGCTGGGGATTACTCTTGATAACATTACGCTTATGGGTGGCATGTCAGTTCGCCGATGCCATCGCCCAACAGACGGCTCTGCTGTGGGGCAGGTGCTTGTTCCGCAGTTGCGCGCGCAGATTCAAAACCGAGATATAGATGTCGAGATGAATTGCCAGGCTACAGGCTTGATTCTTAACGACGAGGGGGTTGTAGTAGGTGTTGAGGCGCAGCGCCGAGGAGAAAAAGTTACTTTCGATGCAAGGGCAGTAATTGTTGCAACAGGAGGTCTTGGCGCTAACCAAGAGATGGTTACTCGCTACCGTCCTGACCTAGAAGGTTTTGTGACTACAAATCAAGAGGGAGCAACAGGCGATGGCTATGTGCTTGCAGAAAATGTAGGGGCAGAGCTTATTCAGATGGACCAGATTCAAATACATCCCACCGTCGAACAAAAAACAGCTACGCTCATTGCCGAAGGCATTCGCGGGTCTGGAGCTATTCTGGTCAATGAACAGGGAAATCGCTTCTGCGATGAAATGAGTACACGCGATGTTGTTTCCGAAGCTATTATTGAACAGCCTAATAGTTTTGCTTGGGAGATTTTTGATCAGATAGTCTACGATGCAAACAAAGCAATTGAGCGATATGACGAACAAGGCATTGTAGTGCACGGTGCAAATATATCGGAGTTGGCAGAGGCAATTAATGCAGACCCTTCAGCTTTGCTCGCTACCCTAGATTCTTATAACCGCATTTCAACAGAGGGAGCTGCTGACTCTTTTGGCAGAACGCAAGGCTGTATTTCATTTGCGCCCGGCACACTCTATGCCATTCAGGTAGCGCCCGCTATTCATCATGAACAAGGTGGCATCAAGATCAATACAAAGTGTGAGGTCTTGAGGTCTGACGGAAGCTCCATTCCCGGACTTTATGCAGCAGGAGAGGTAACAGGCGGCATTCATGGGAACAATCGAATCGGCGGCAACGCGGTTTGCGACATTATCGTCAATGGAATAAATGTTGGAGAGACGGCTGCCGCCTCGGTGAAATAAACAAGATTCGCGCCCCGGGTTTCTCTAAAGTTTATTCCGATAATCCCTGTTCATGATAGGGTCACGAGGTCTGTCCAAGACCACAAACCTCTATATTGGCAAGCTAAGGCGCCTTTTCTTTCGCACGTTACCCAATTCGGGTAAAGAAGCAAATCTCGGCTCTTTCATCTTTTCTAAAGTGAAACAAGCATGAAACATTACACATATCTGTATGAAACATAGAAGGGCTAGGCTAGAAGAGACAAAAGAGCTTTCTGCGCAGCGAGGTAGTGTTGTGTGGGAAGTATTAAAACGAGGAAGATGAGGTTTGCGGAATGCTCTTGCGAGAAGGTCAGGTCAGAATCCCTTCTGGATGTGCCATTGCGGGAATAATGGATCGAAGCGGCGGGAGGCATGATGGTAGCGACATCTTGAAATCCATCGCATTAATGCATGATCGCAGTAATGGGTTGGGCGGAGGTTTTGCTGCCTATGGTATCTACCCCGAATACAAAGATTTGTATGCTTTTCACATCATGTACGACGGTCGGGAAGCCAGAAGTGAGGTCGAAGCTTATCTTGACAAGTATTTCATTAGCGAAAAGCAAGAGCGAATCCCTGTAAACAATGTCGCATCTATCAACGATTCTCCAGATCTTTGGAGATATTTTCTTCTTCCTCATCCGGTAAAGTTGAGTCAGAGCAAGCATGATGAATCTGAGTACACAATCCGCCATGTCTTTTATATCAATTCACACATTAAAGGCGCTTTCGTTTCTTCATCAGGGAAGAATATGGGCGCATTCAAAGGTGTCGGCTACCCGGAAGAAATAGGCGAGTACTACCGGATCGATGAATATAAAGCTTGGCTGTGGACTGCGCACGGTCGCTTTCCGACAAATACGCCAGGATGGTGGGGCGGCGCTCACCCATTTACTCTTTTGAACTGGTCAATTGTTCACAACGGAGAAATCTCGAGCTATGACACGAATCGCCGATATGTCGAGCAGTTTGATTATGAATGCTCTCTTATGACCGACACCGAGGTAATCACCTATTTGTTCGATCTTCTGGTGCGAAAGCACGATTTCTCGCAAGAAATGGCCGCGCATATAATGACGGCTCCATTTTGGGATGAAATAGACCGCATGGAGCCAGATCGGGCAAAGTTTGAAACAGCCCTTCGAAACGTATATTCAAGCGCTCTGGTTAGTGGGCCGATGTCAATTATAGTTGGATCGGATGAAGGATTGCTTGCGCTGAACGACCGGCTGAAGCTTCGCGCATTAATGGCGGGTGAAAAAGGGGATATGGTTTATCTCGCAAGCGAAGAAGCGGCAATTGAAATTATCTGTCCTGATGTAGAGAATATTCGCTCCATAGAAGGCGGGATTCCCTATGTTGTGCAACTTAATGAGGTTGCCCAACGTAAAGCGCTGGAACCAACAGAAAACCAACCGGTTAAGGATAGACTACCAAGCCACTTAACTGGTGTTATGCCAGATGATCATAAGAAGAAGGGAGCGAGCCATGCTTGATCATATGCTCCCGCGTTACAAAGTGCTGCGTGACGAAAGTGTTTGCATCAAGTGCGGGGTATGTGAGCGCTCATGTTCAAATAAAGTTCACCATCACGACAAAGACCGTGACTGTATGGTGGCGAGCCATAAGAAATGCGTGAATTGTCAGCGCTGTGTTGTAATGTGCCCCACACAGGCTCTCGCAATTGGCGCTTGGCCTCAGGTTGGCAATGGAACGAACAACTGGACACTTGATGTTATGAATGACATTTCGAAACAAGCTCAGTCTGGTGGTGTGCTGCTCGGATCGATGGGTAATACGAAGCCTTATCCGATTTACTGGGATCATCTGTTGCTAAACGCAAGCCAGGTAACAAATCCCTCTATTGACCCTTTGCGTGAACCGATGGAGACGCGAGTTCTTTTAGGGAGCAAGCCTGACGTTTTAAAGGTTAACGAGCGCAGCCATAAGGTGCTGACCAAGATGCCTCCCCAAATCAAGCTCGATACCCCATTGATGTTTTCGGCAATGAGCTTCGGCTCGGTATCGCTCAATGTTCAAAAGGCACTTGCCTTGGCTGCCGTTGAGATGGGGACATATTTCAATACAGGAGAAGGTGGCCTTCATACCGACTTAGAGCCTTATAAGGATCGAGCGATTGTGCAAGTTGCCTCAGGTCGTTTTGGCGTTGATATGCACTACCTTAACTCGGCTGCAATGATTGAAATCAAGATAGGCCAGGGCGCAAAGCCGGGAATCGGCGGTCATCTTCCAGGAGAAAAAGTAGATTTGGAAGTGTCAAAGACTCGTATGATACCCGAAGGAACAGATGCAATTTCTCCTGCTCCTCATCATGATATTTACTCGATTGAAGACCTAAGGCAGCTGATATTTTCGCTGAAAGAAGCTACGGGATACTCGAAGCCTGTTTCTGTGAAGATTGCTGCAGTACACAATGCCCCCGCCATCGCCTCAGGCATAGTGCGAGCTGGTGCGGATGTTGTCGTGCTCGACGGCTTTAGAGGAGGCACTGGCGCAGCGCCTCGGAGCATTCGTGACAACGTTGGTATTCCTATTGAGCTGGCCTTAGCTTCAGTAGACCAGCGTCTTCGCGATGAAGGAATTCGCTCAAAGGTAAGCCTGGTCCCCGCTGGCAGCATTAGATCTTCGGTTGATGTTGTAAAGGCAATCGCCCTCGGTGCCGATGCTGTCTACATAGCTTCAGCAGCCTTGATCGCCCTTGGTTGTCATCAATGTCAGGATTGTGTTTCGGGGCGGTGTAATTGGGGAATCGCCACTCAACGCCCCGAGCTCACAAAGCGGCTTAACCCAGAAGTTGGGGCTGAACGTGTGGTGAATCTGATAAAGGCCTGGAATCACGAAATTCAAGAAATGATTGGTGGCATGGGCATCAGTTCTATCGATTCTTTACGCGCGAATAAGCTGATGCTACGTGGTATCGACCTCAATCAAAAAGACCTTGAAGTCCTTGGCGTGAAATATGCGGGAGAGTGATTGTATGAAACGAATATACGCACAAGAGCACTGGTGTGTTGACTGTGGAAGATGCGAAGTAGCCTGCAAGGTTTTTCATTCGAAAAGCAAAGACCACGTTAAAGCATATTTCTGGGAAAGCCCGCAACCCCAAAGTCGAATCCGTGTCGAAGGCGATGCAAGCCTGTCGGCAGCAGTGAACTGTAGACATTGTCGCGAACCGCTTTGCGTGGAAGCTTGCATATCGGGTGCAATGACTAAAGATGCGGTGACAGGCATAGTTTCTTTGGATGAGAAAAGCTGCGTTGGCTGCGGAACGTGTGTATCGGTATGCCCATTCGGATGTGTTCATGTTACTCACGATGCGGGTGCTGGACTCGCGCATAAGTGCGATTTGTGTCGCGATGGTATTGGTCAGATTGGCGAGCCTCGCTGTGTTGCAGTTTGCCCGAACAGAGCTTTACTCTATTGCGAAAGTGAGGAGGCGTAACATGGGAAAAAAGATATTCGACTACCTCATTATTGGTGATTCGGCTGCCGGCGTAAATGCTGCAGAGCAGATTCGTCAGAATAATCAGCAAGCCAGTATTATGATGTTGAGCAAGGAGCCCTATCCGGCTTATGGGCGACCCTTGATTTCGTATATGATCGAAAAGAAAATTGACGAGGATTGCATCTGGTATCGAAGCCCAAGCTTTTACGAAAATCATAACATTGAAGTCCTTAGGGGAGCAGAGTACGAAGCTGTTTCACTTGATGCCAATGCGCACACGGTAGTGCTTAAAAACGGCGAGTGCATCCAGTACGGGAAGTGTCTTATTGCAACGGGAAGCATTTCAACGACGCCTCCCATAAAAAACCTGGAGAACGCAAAAAAGGTATTTCCCTTTATGACGCTTGATCATGCGAAAGACTTGCTTAATGCTGCAAGAGTGGCTACCGATTCTTCTCACAGAGAGGGTAAGCTAAGTACTGCAGTAATTATTGGGGCAGGCCTTATCGGTCTCAAAGCTGCCGAGGCCTTGGTTGGGCACGTTGATGAGGTGATTGTCGTTTCAAGACGATGGATCTTACCACAGGTTCTCGATCCCGACGCGGGCGCTGTATTGCAAAAAAGCTTGGAAGAAGCGGGTATACAGTGCTTGACAGGCGCGGCAGCAAAAGACCTTACCCTGGTTGATAATCGGATACATGAGGTAGCGCTTGATGACGGAACAACAATTGCTTGCGATGTTTTGGTGTCAGCGCTTGGAGTGAGACCTAACTCGGCGCTAGCCGTACATGCTGGTGCAGCAGAAGAAAGAGGACTTATTTGCGGAAACGATCTTCAAACAAGCCTTTGTGATGTGTATGCAGCGGGTGATGTAACTCAGGTCAACAACCTCCTAGACGGCACGCACTCGACGCTCGCATTGTGGCGAAGCGCTGTTCGACAAGGAAAAGCAGCTGGTGCTTTCATGTGCGGTGCAGCTTGTGAGCCCTATACGGGAGATTATGCAGTCAACGCTACCTACTTTTTTGATTTTCCGCTCTTATCGGCAGGAATTACTAATCCTGGTGAGGGTAGCGGATATGAAGTGGATGTACGGATTGAAAAGGATTGTTATGCAAAGTTCGTTACAAAAGACGACAAGCTAAAAGGCTATATTTTGCTCAATAAGCCCGAAAACGCTGGTATTTACACGTCGCTTATCGAACAACAGATACCACTCTCGTCATTGCCGAAGGATGTATTCGATAGAGCACCAAGCAATCTAGATTTCCCCTCGGCTGACCGCTGGAATCGCATCCATGAAGCGTATCCAAATAAGAACGAATCTCCAGATCAAAGGAGTGTATGCAATGTCTAAAAAATGTATTGAACTTAGCTTAGGTACTTCGCACTTTACTGAAGCAAATGAAATAGTGCGCGAGGCGCTTGCTCAAGCAGATACGGTTGTTATTCGTGAAGCTTTTGCTCAGCGCTATCTTGGGTGTGGAATGAGTAAAGGGAAAACCCTAAAGATTCATGGAGTCCCGGGTAATGATATGGCATGTTATCTCGATGGTGGTGCAATCGAGGTCTTTGGTAATGTTCAAGACCAGATAGGTAACACGATGGATGATGGAGAAATCATTATTCATGGAAGATGCGGAGACGCAGCTGGTTACGGAATGCGTGGAGGGAAAATTTTCATTCGGGATGATTGTGGATGGAGAGTCGGAATCCATATGAAGCAGTATGGCCAAAAGAGCCCTGTCATTGTTATCGGAGGCGATGCAGGAAGATTTCTTGCCGAATATATGGCTGGGGGAGTAATTCTTCTTCTTGGCGAAGCTGGCGAGCATCTAGGCACGGGCATGCACGGCGGAGTTGTGTATCTGAAGAATCGAATCTCGAGCGATCATATTCCTCAAGGTTTGGTGCAAGAGCCCATTGATGATAAGGATCGCTCTGTCATCGAAGCTCTGCTTGTTGAATATAATGAGCTATACAGCAAAGATGGAGTTAGTGTTGACACTACGGCAGATGGCTTCTTTCGCTTAAGGCCGTGTTCGTCAAGGCCTTACGAAGCTATGTACGCGAACTAAGACAGGGCCTCAAATAAAAAAATGCACGTGCCAGCTAACGAGCGGGCACGTTTTTTATGCGGTTAATAGCTTCCAGGAGTCTATCGTCGGGGGTGGTCAGAGAAATTCTAATATAGCCTTCTCCGTCAGGGCCGTAGCCATTACCAGGCGTTACAATGACGTGTGCTTGCTCGAGAAGTGTAGTAGCGTAAGATTCTGAGCTATAACCGCAAGGCACTTTCGCCCATACATAGATGCTCGCTTTTGGCGGTTCACATTCAAGTCCGATTGAATTGAGGGCATCTACAACAAGATCACGACGACCTTGGTATAGTTCGCACATGTTCGCGACGCAGTCTTGCGGTCCATCGAGCGCGACAATTGCAGCATCTTGAATAGCTGTGAACTGACCTGAGTCCATGTTGTTCTTTACAGTGCCGAGGGCTTTGATTGCCTGGGCGTTTCCGGCAGCAAAGGCAATTCTCCAACCCGTCATATTGTAAGATTTTGAGAGACTATAAAACTCAAGACAGCACTCCTTTGCGTGGGGGCGCTCGAGGATGGAGGGTGCACGATAGTCGTCAAAGCACACGTCGCAGTAGGCATTATCGTGCACAAGAAGAAGGTCATGCTCACGACAAAAAGCAATTGCCTTGTCAAAGTAGTCTTCGTTAGCGATAGCCCCAGTAGGATTATTAGGATAGCCCAAAAACATAATGCGTGCTTTTTCTAGGATTTCTACAGGCACATCGCTGAAGTCAGCCAGAAAGCCTTGCTCTGCTCGCATCGGCATGTAATATACCTTGCCTTTCGCAAGAGTTGCACCACCCGCATACACAGGATAGCCAATTGAGGGAGCCAGCACGTAGCTTCCTTCATCAAGAAAAGCGGTGTGAATGTGCGCTATGCCTTCTTTACTGCCGATAAGCCCTAAAACTTCTTGTTGTGGATCAACCGTGACTCCAAATCGCTTTTTCATCCACCGAGAACAAGCTTCGCGATAGGCAAGTGAGCCTGCGTAATCGGGATACTGATGATTCGCCGGATTTTGGACAGCTTTGATAAGCGCTTCAACGATATGCGGAGGAGTGGGCATATCGGGATCGCCAATGCCTAAAGAAATTACGTCTATTCCCTGATTAACAAGGGCATCGCGCTTTTTGTCAATCTGAGCAAACAAATAGGGAGAGAGCTGGTTGAGACTTTGGGAGGTTCTCACGTTTCATCCTTTCGAAAGGCTGCCTAATTACTCATTAATATCGATAATGCCGGAGAAAACCTCAGTTGCTGGGCCGGTCATAATCGTATGCTTCTTTTTGTTAATCTTGATGTGGAGTGTCCCTCCAGGAACGTTGACATCAGTTTCAAGATTTCCTCTTCCAATTAAGTAAGCGGCATAAGCGGTCGCGCATGCTCCTGTACCGCAGGCAAGCGTTTCGCCAACGCCACGTTCGTAAACTCGCATGTCGATTCTTTCTTCTCCGATAATTGCAAATTCGATATTTGCCTGCTCGGGAAACACTTCATTGTTGCAGAAATAAGAACCAATAAGGTTGAGGTTAAGAGAAGCGAGAGTCTTTTCTGGGCTGGTAAAAAGCTCGTTTGGCAGTTGCTCGAGGTTATCAAGAAAGCAAATTGCATGGGGGTTGCCAATTGAAACACAATTAAAGGTGAAGGAGCCCCAAGGAGATTCGAGAGGTTCATTTCCAACAAATAGAGTGCCTTCTGAAGTCTGAGCTCGAGCCTCAAGTGTTGTGGGGATAGAACTTGGTGCGAGTTGCGGGAGTCCCATATCCACTGTTGCCGCTACCACTCGATCATCGTCATCGCGAACCAAGGCAATCATTTTTGTTCCTGCTAAGGTGTCTACGCAGAAAACGTCTTGATCGTCTGGTACAAGACCGCGGTCCATGAGATATTTTGCGAAGCAGCGTACTCCGTTTCCACACATTTCGGCGAGACTTCCATCAGCATTGATGTAGTGCATAAACGCAACGCAATCAGGCTTTTTCGTCGGTCGTACTAAGATAATTCCGTCTGCCCCAATACCGAAGTGTCGGTCGCAAAGCCATTGAATTTGGTCTTTGGTGAAATCGATATTGTGGAACAAATCATCAAAAAAGATGAAATCATTACCTGTGCCATGCAGCTTAAAGAAACGATACTCCATGTCTGCGAACCCCCTTTTGTCGTCGTGCAATACCCTGTGTAGTCCTGCCTTTTCGTGCTATACGTAGAAGAGAAGATGATTATAGGTTGGAACCGGCCAATGAGAGCGCTCGGTAAGCTTTTCTAGCGTATCGATGGCGCTGCGAAGATCATTCATGACGGGTAGTATCTCTTGGGCATAAGCATCTGCCTTTTGCTGTTCATCTTCAATTACCGTAATGCGCTTATGCAAGGTATCGAGCTTTTCTAGCTCAGAACTTGCAAGGTCCATTTTCTTGAGGAGTTTATCCAGTCTCATTTCTTGATGAGACAGAGGTGCTGAAGGCGAAACTTTTCTAATTTTTTCAATGCTATCTGCAAGTTCTGCTGCATAGGAATTTACCGCAGGAAGGAACAATCTTCTAACCATACGCTTCATTACTCGAACTTCAACATTGAGCGTTTTGTTGTACTTTTCAAGTTTTACCTGGTAGCGGCTTCTTACCTCGGCTTCGCTAAGGACGCCAAACTCTTCAAAGAGGGCAATGCTCTTTTCTGCAATAAAGCAAGGGAGAGCTTCAGCAGTTGTTCTGTTGTTCGCAAGCCCACGTCGTTGCGCCTCGGCAGTCCACTCATCTGAGTATCCATTACCGTTAAAAATAACACGCTTGTGTTCCCGCAGTGTCTTTTTGATATATGAAATCGCCGCAGAATTGAAATCGTCATACTCGAGCTGTTCTAGAGTATCGGCAAAGGCCTTCAAGCTTTTAGCCATTGCAGTATTAAGAATCATATTGGCATCGGATAGGTTTACGTGTGAACCAGGCATGCGAAATTCAAACTTGTTTCCCGTAAAGGCAAATGGACTAGTTCGATTACGGTCTGTGTTGTCCTTAAACAGATTCGGAAGAACAGCAACTCCAAGATCCATCGAGACTTTTCCAATATTGCTGTACTCGTTTTCGTGGTCCTCCATAAGGGCTTCGACGATTTCTCCGAGCTCATCTCCAAGGAAAATCGAGATAATTGCGGGTGGTGCTTCGTTGGCGCCAAGGCGATGATCATTTCCCGCAGAGGCAACGCTCATGCGCAGAAGTTCTTGATAGTCGTCAACTGCTTTAATGACGCTTGTCAAAAACACAAGAAAACGAAGGTTTTCCATCGGGGTATCACCCGGATCGAGAAGGTTTGTTTTCCCGGTTGAGATAGACCAGTTGTTGTGCTTGCCAGACCCGTTGATGCCGGCAAATGGCTTTTCGTGCTGGAGACATACCAGTCCAAACTTTGAAGCTAAAAGCTTCATTTTTTCCATTGTGAGAAGGTTTTCATCGATAGCTCTGTTCGAGTTAGTAAAAATTTGGGCGAGCTCGTGTTGAGCGGGGGCAACTTCGTTATGCTTGGTTTTTGCCGACACCCCAAGTGCCCATAATTCATCGTCAAGCTTCTTCATAAACTCAGAGACCGAAGGGCGAATTGCTCCAAAATAGTGCTCTTCGAGCTCTTGCCCTTTGCATGGGGGATAACCGAATAAAGTTCGTCCGGTTAGTATCAGATCCTGCCTCTTTTTGTAATCTTCCTTTGAGATAAGGAAGTATTCCTGCTCTGCGCCAACAGTTGTCACAATATGCTGTTGTGGCTCGCCAAAAAGACGTAAGACTCGATTTGCTTGTTCATCGATTGCATTCATTGAGCGCAGGAGGGGAGTTTTTTTGTCGAGCGCTTCGCCCGTATAGCTGCAGAAGGCGGTAGGGATACAAAGAACCTCGTCTTTAATGAATGCAAAGCTTGTTGGGTCCCAGGCGGTATAGCCACGAGCTTCAAAGGTTGCTCTCAGTCCGCCTGAAGGAAAGCTTGATGCATCGGGTTCGCCCTGGATGAGCTCTTTTCCTGAGAAGCTCATAATTGCTCGCCCGTCACTGCAAGGGTCGAGGAAGCTATCGTGCTTCTCTGAGGTGATTCCTGAGAGGGGCTGGAACCAATGCGTGTAATGAGTTGCACCGTTTTCTATCGCCCATTCCTTCATCGCATGTGCGACAACATTTGCTGTTTCTAGGGTGAGCGGGGCTCCCTCGCGAACAGTTTTCATGAGGGTCTTATACATCTGCGACGGTAGTCTTTCTTGCATTGTGTGTTCGTTAAACACCATAGAACCATAGATATCAGATACTTTTGACATGCTGAACTGCTCCTTACTCGGTTGCTCTTCTCTCCCTCTACGCTAAATCTCGATTGTTGCAGCAATATTTCGAGTTAAAGAACTCTTGATTGCGACCTCTTCATTAATTATGAAAGCTACCAGGTCTTTTTTGCCTTCGCCGTCCAAGGGGTTTTACTTCTCTGAAACAGTTTCTTTACCTGGCAAGCGTAAGGTTTTTACAGGTTCTCTTTGAGGTAGTGATTATTGCTTTTCTCAGGCGAGATGCAAACAAGAAAGAATAAGATTGGGTGATATACATGAAGGTGAGCGATCAAGCGAGTACGGGTCTTCCTGGTCTTGATGGAGTCATTGATATGCTCCAACTCGGAGACAATGTTGTATGGCAAGTTGGAAGCCTGCCTGATTACAAAAGCGTTGTTGATCCCTTTGTTGCTCAGACCAAAAAAGATGGTTATCGCCTGGTGTATATGCGATTCGGCCTTCACCAAAGCATTCTTGATGATAGCAAAGTTGACCGAGTGTACTATCTCAACCCGGACGGGGGATTCGAGAGCTTTGCGACAAAAGTGCATCAAATAATTGAAGAGGAAGGCGAAGAGGTCTTTTATGTTTTTGATTGCCTCAGCGACTTACTTGAATATTGGTATTCCGATCTTATGATTGGAAACTTTTTCAGAGTTACCTGTCCATTTCTCTTTAGCTTAAAGACCGTCAGCTACTTTGCCCTCATTGAGGGTACCCACACGAATAACACCATTGCTCGTATCAGGGAAACGACACAGCTTCTTCTCGACTTGCATTACGCAAACGGCAAGACCTACGTGCATCCCTTGAAGGTTTCAGAGCGCTATTCGCCGGCGATGTTTTTCCCTCATTTAATTCAAGAAGCAGAAGCGATCTCTATTACGGCTAGCTCGGAGGCTGCCATGCTGTTTTCGGGAAGGTGGCGTACGCAGCAACCGCGCGACTATTGGGAGATTACCCTTGAGGGCGCACGAAGAGCTTTAGCGGGAGGGGTGCGTGAGCAAGAACAGGCGAAATCCCTGTTGATAAGTCTGATCATTGGACGAGAAGCCGAAATAGTTAATCTTGCGCAACGGTATTTTTCACTAGCAGATCTTCTCAAGATTGCCTCGCGTGAAATTGGAACGGGGTTTATCGGAGGCAAAAGCGTTGGATTTCTTTTGGCGCGGCGTATCCTGGAAGAGGATGCTTGTCCCGAGCTGCAGGCTCTTATTGAGCCTCATGACTCATTTTATATTGGCTCAGATGTTTTCTATACCTACATAGTTCAAAACGAGCTATGGAATACAAGAATGAGCCAAAAAACGCCCGAGGGTTATTTTTCTTATGGGGAAGAGCTGCGCGAAAAGATGTTGCGTGGCGTTTTCCCCGAGACAGTTCGTGAGCAGTTCGAGCAAATGCTTGAATACTTTGGGCAATCGCCAATTATTGTTCGTTCAAGCTCTCTGCAGGAAGACGGCTACGGGAATGCGTTTGCGGGAAAATACGAGAGTGTTTTTTGTGCTAATCAAGGTTCGCCAGAAGAGAGATATGAGGCATTCGAGCAGGCGCTTCGAGTTGTATATGCAAGCGTGATGAACGATGATGCACTTTTGTATCGCAAGGAGCGCGGCTTGATGGAAGAGGACGAGCAGATGGCAGTTCTCGTACAGAGAGTCTCTGGCGACCATTACGGGGATTTATTCTTTCCTCATATTGGAGGGGTTGCAAACTCCGTTAATTTCTATCTTTGGGAGCCAGATATGGATCCCCACGCTGGCATGATGCGTCTTGTTTTTGGTCTTGGTACTCGTGCAGTTGATAGGGTCTCAGGAGACTATGCTCGCATAGCTGCCCTCGATCGCCCAGATTCAGCTCCTTTGGTGAGCTATGGGGAAGAAGCGCGCTTCTCTCAGCATTATGCTGATGTGCTCAATCTTCGGAATAACTCTTTAGAATCAATAGCACTCTTGGAGATGGATTTACAAAACATCGGAACTGATAAACAGTTGTTTTTTAGTCCGGACCAGGTTTTTATTGCACGGATGAGAGAGGCTGGGAGGGATATACTAAGAACTCCCCACATTGCTGATTTCAGAATTCTTTTGGGGCAGACCGGTTTTCCTCGCATGATTCAAGAGTTGCTCTCAAGGCTTGAGCAGGCTTACCGATATCCAGTTGATGTCGAGTTTGCTGCAAATTTCAATAACTCTGGAGAGCCACGCATTAATATTGTTCAATGTCGTCCTTTGCAAACACGCGGGCTTGAGACTGTTTCTGAGTCACCTGCGCCAAGAAGCGATCAAATACTGTTTCAGGCCTCGGGCAATTTTATGGGAGGAAATTTATATAGCCAGATAGACTATGTCATATCGATAAATCCAGAAGAATACTTAGTGCTTGCAGAGCAAGAGAGATACCTCGTTGCGCGATTGGTTGGTTCTCTTAATCAGGAGCTAAAAGAAAAGAAGGTTTTACTTGTCGGCCCTGGTCGATGGGGAACCACTACGTCTTCTTTGGGCGTTCCGGTTCACTTTACAGAGCTTAGCCACATGCTTGGTATTTGCGAGGTCGCCTATGAAGATATGACGCCTGAGCTCTCCTTTGGGAGTCACTTCTTCCAGGATTTGGTTGAGTCAAACATTGTTTATGTAGCTCTGTATAATGACGAATCCACTCTTTACAATCCAGCTGTTTTGGACGCATGTAAAGTCTACGACAGGGAAGTTGCCGAAGATTATCGCGCGATTAAGCAGGCTGTTCGGGTGGTAGAGACACCAGGGCTGTGCTTGTATTTGGATGTGAGTACCCAGCTAGCCTTATGCTGCTTTACCTCGTCGTGATAGGAGATCGATGCGCCTTTGATGCAATTGCGGCACGCCAATAGATGCATATCAACAAGTGATAACTGTCAATTATGTTGGTGCGTCGCGGTAGGTGCATGTATTACTGGTTTCCCTCTCAGTGATTATTCCTTCCTTTAGAGTAATGCCTGTTCTTGAACTGTCTTGTGTTCCCTGTTGCGTTTTTCGAAGTGCGCTGGGGAATTTGATATTAGCAATAGTTGCGAGATTGATTCATTGTGGCCGAATGCAGCTGTTGTAAAAGAGGGGAGTGTGCCGTGAAAGCACTCACTAAAAGGAGTTTTCTGTGCGTGATACTGAGCTGGGCGATGCTTTTTTCGCTTTGTGCTTGTGCTACCAATAACGCGCAAGATGAGAGTAAAGATACAGAGATTGAGTCAGGCCAAGTGTTGAGCGAGGGCAGCAGCGAAGCATTTGCTGAAAGTGATGTTACTAATGCGCCGGCATACCCTGTCGAAGCACTTGCTTCTGCTGAAGAGTTGCAGCAAGTTCTTGGGCAAGAGGCGCAGCTCACCGTTATAGATGTTCGTTCGACGGTAAGCTATAAAACTAGCTGTATTCCTAAGACTCGATCAATCCCTCTTGAACGTATGCAGGATCGAATCAGCGAGATTCCGAGAGAGGGAGGTCTGGTGCTGGTTTCGACTGATGAGGAGCAGGCATCTGAGGCGTGGTCGATCTTGGCTAGCGAAGGGTATGACATGAACGTGGTTTTTGTCATGCCGGATGATTTGGCAGCTTGGCAGGCTGCGGGATATGAGGTCGCCACTAATGCGGCGGAGGATTGTGGATGCTAATGCAGCTGAAGAGCGAATCGTTTTATGGACATAGGGAGTCTGACCATGAATGAGCAGATGGAGAGACGTGCTTTTATAAGAAATGCCGGAATTGGGCTTTTGGGTGCGTCGGCAATCACACTGAGCAGCTGCGCTTCCAAAGATTCTGACAGTCTGTCCTCCTCT
>JBMNSJ010000027.1:0-28004 GCA_050945135.1 Raoultibacter sp. | reverse complement strand
TGGAGCCTCCCTGAAATGTATGTGGTAAGCGACTTACCGGTTCGTGTAATGACAAACTAATTATCGCCTAACCCACGATCTACATAGGGGAGGCTCTGACCGATTTGTTATCGGTCATATCTTCTAGGCGGTTATGGAATTGTTCAACCATGTCTCAATCGTCCTATAAGAGTAAAGATCAAAGCAGGTCGATCCATGTCTGTTCGAGGTTACGTCTGTGATTTGTATTGGGAGAGCGCACACCTGGCTATTGAGTATGATAGTGGTAAACATCATGCTGAAAAAGAGAAGATGGCGAAAGACTCGATTCGGAGAGCAGATCTTGCAGCAGTAGGGGTCACGGTGATTTCGGTAACATATCCCCAGGTTAAAAATAGTACAGAGCTGCATAAGCTAGCGCATCTCATCGCAAAGAAGCTAGGCAAGCAAATGTGCTACCTGGAACCGGGTTTCACTCGGGCACGTTTAGAGCTTCGCAGTGAACTGCTTAGGTAGAGAGCCCTGGATTGAAAAAAATGACAAAAGTGGAGTTGGGAACGATTTCTTGCTCGATTGCGATTACGGGGCACGAAAAAGGCCAGCTCACCGTTTGCTCGTTTTTCATAAGTCGTTCCCAACTCCACTTTTGTCATAAATGAGATGAGGTCGATGGTTAGTGGTGAATACGGTGATCGCTTTACGTGGACAATGTGGAACGATTAATAGCTGCTTTCATTGAAGAGATGTATTCAAAGAGGGGTTCTCGTGCATGAGTTCCGTGTTTTCCAATGATATTCACGATGGCGCTTCCCACGATGACCCCATCGGCTATCTGTGAATAGGTGGCGGCTTGTTCTGGTGTCGAGATGCCGAAGCCTATGGCAATGGGGACCGACGTGATCGTTCGGATCTTCTCGACGGTAGGAGAGAGATCAGTTGTTATCTCCGTTCGTACACCTGTGACCCCCATAGAGGAGACAAGGTAGATAAACCCTTCTGCTTCTTGAGCGATCTTAATGACCCGCTCTTCTGAGGTCGGTGCGATAAGAGAGATCACTTCTATACCGAACTTCTGGGCGCTTTCTTTTATATCGTGTTGTTCTTCAAAAGGAACATCGGGAATGATGAGTCCTTGAATGCCGATCTCACTACAACGCACAAAGAAACGATCATAGCCATAGACGAATACCGGGTTCAGGTAGGTCATAAAAACGAGAGGGATCTCGATCTCATCCCTGATACTTTCCACCATATCGAAAATGTCGGTCAACTTCAGGCCCGTGCGGAGCGCTCGAATGCTGGCAGCCTGAATCGTTTCTCCCTCGGCGATGGGGTCCGAGAACGGTATACCTATCTCAATAAGATCGGCACCAGCAGCTTGAGCGGTAAGGATATATTCTGCTGTAGAGTCTAGATCAGGATCCCCGGCCATGATGTAGGCTATGAAGGACTTACCTTCAAAGGCTTCTGCAATACGTTTCATGATGATGCTCCTTTTGATATATAGAGGGATGATTCAGTCATAGATTTTCTCTCCGCGATACCGTGCTATTGCTGCTACATCCTTATCGCCTCTTCCGGAGATGCAGATAACGATGCTTTGCTCGGGTGACATTGCTTGTGCGGTCTTCATGCCTTGAGCGACAGCATGGGCGGACTCGATTGCTGGGATAATGCCTTCAATTCGCGAGAGAGTCTCAAAAGCTTGCACAGCCTCCTCGTCAGTGACTGCGATGTATTCTGCTCGACCGCGCTTATAGAGGTATGCGTGCTCAGGTCCGATCCCAGGATAGTCAAGTCCGGCAGAGATTGAATAGACAGGCTCGATTTGCCCATATTCATCTTGGCAGAAGAGGGACCGCATTCCGTGTAAAACCCCTTCGGATCCTCGGCTTATCGTAGCAGCATGTTGGGAGGAGTCGACGCCTTTTCCACCTGCTTCACAAGCGATAAGTCTGACGCTTTCATCTTCAATGAAATCATGGAAGAGGCCGATAGCGTTCGAGCCGCCTCCAACGCAGGCAATGAGAGCATCCGGCAATGAACCTTCTGTTTCATTGATTTGACGACGGACTTCTCTTCCGATAACGCACTGAAAATCGCGTACGATGGTGGGAAAGGGGTGGGGTCCCATGACTGAGCCAAGTATATAGTGGGTATCATCCACGCGTTTCGACCATTCCCTCATGGTTTCATTCACCGCATCTTTGAGCGTCATAGTTCCTGAATGCACTTCGTGAACGGTCGCTCCAAGAAGACGCATGCGATAGACATTGAGTGCTTGGCGCTCCACATCTTCTTTGCCCATAAAGACCTCGCACTCGAGGCCGAGAAGTGCGGCTGCTGTTGCCGTGGCTACACCGTGTTGTCCAGCTCCCGTTTCGGCGATCACTCGCGTCTTTCCGAGATCTTTGGCAAGAAGTGCCTGCCCCAAAACGTTATTGATCTTATGCGAGCCGGTATGGTTGAGATCCTCTCGCTTGAGATAGATCTTCGCACCACCCATTTCTTTAGTGAGGTTCTCTGCGTAGTAGAGAGATGAGGGTCGTCCTGCATACTCGTTCAGGAGTTGCTCCAGACGTTTCTGGAAGTTTGGGTCGTGTTTGCTTCTTTCGTAGGCCTCTTCCAATTCCTGAAGGGCGCTCATAAGTGTCTCGGGAATATACATGCCCCCAAATTGATCGAATCTTCCTGTGTTCATCTCGCTTCCTTTCTTACGGCTGCGATGAATTCTTTGATCTTATGTCTATCCTTGATACCTCTCGTTTCGACTCCACTGCTTACATCGACGCAGTATGGAACGAGCTGATCGAGAGCTTGATTGACTGTAGTGCTATCAAGGCCGCCTGCTAAAAAGTAAGGTTGGCCGGCGTAATTTTGGAGGAGACTCCAATCAAAGCTTGTACCAGAGCCACCTCGCTGGAGAGATGCGGAATCAAACAGCATGAAGTCCACTTCTGCTATTGTGTCAGGCACTGTGTCATCGACACCAAAAGCTTTAATGATCTTTCCCTCGAATGATCGCCGAAGATCGGCTATAAAGAGAGAGTCCTCATCACCATGAAGTTGTATGTGATCGATGATGCCTGCTTGAGCTAGGTCAACAATGAAGTTCACCTTCTGATTCACAAACACGCCGATAACTTCGATCCGATCATCAAGCTGATCGCGTAAGCACTTCGCTATCTCAGGCGTAATCTGACGAGTGCTTTCAGCAAAAACAAAACCAACGTAGTCGGGTAAGAATTCGTTGACAGCTGATACATCATCAAGACTTTTAAGGCCGCAGATCTTTACTTTACTCATGATGCTGCCTCCTTAAATGCACTGATGAGTGACCTTTTGTTGGAAGAACGCATGAGGGTCTCACCAATGAGGACTGCATCAACTTCGTGCTGTTTAAGCTGAGTGATGTCTGCAGGTGTTTTCACGCCACTCTCGGAAACGAAGATCACATCCCGCGGGGTTCTCTCTCGCAGAGCAAGACTGATCGAGGTGTCAACGGTAAATGATTTTAGGTTGCGGTTGTTGACCCCTATGATCCGCGCTCCAATATCCAGGGCACGCTCAAGTTCGATAACATCATGGACTTCCACGACACAGGAAAGACCGAGCTTATCAGCCTGTTCGAAAAGCTCTTTGAGCGTATCTTGGTCAAGGATGGAGCAGATAAGAAGAATTGCATCTGCGCCGAGTCTATGAGACTGTTCGACTTGGAAGGGATCAATGATGAAGTCTTTCCTCAACAAAGGAATATGTGTTCTTGAGCGGATTTCTGTGAGATAGGCATCTTTTCCTAAGAAGAAATCAGGTTCAGTTAAGATTGATAAAGCTGCAGCGCCCGCCGTTTCATATTCCTGAGCGATCTTTACATACGGAAAGTCTGGAGCGATAAGCCCTTTGGAAGGGGAGGCTTTCTTCACTTCGCATATGAGTGATACTTCAGGTGTTCGAAGAGCTTTTTCAAAAGCATATTCTTTATTTGAGAGAGGGGGCCCTTCTTGCACCGAGAGATGTGCGCGTTTTTTATCCTCCCGAACTCGTTCCTTCGTTGCGGCTACAATGCGATCGAGGATGTTCATGCGGCCATCTCATTTGTTGCCTGAATGAAGTCCTGCATCTTTCGAAGAGCAGCCCCACTATCGATGAGCTCTTGGGCAAGGGCAACACATTCTCTCATGGTCATAGTGTTGTTTCCAAGATAGAGACAACACGCTGCATTAAGGACCACTGTATCACGCTTAGGTCCTGGCTCTCCAGCAAGGATACTTCGAGCTATTTCAGCGTTCTCTTGTGGTCCGCCACCTTTGAGGTCTTCGAGCGAACATAGTTTGAGACCAAATTGTTCTGGTGTGATGAAGTAGCTATTGATCCTTCCGGCCGAAGCTTCACAGATGGTAGAGCTTCCCGTCATGGTAAGTTCATCGAGTCCGTCGTGTCCGTGAACGACCATTGCTCTTTTGACCCCAAGATTGTTCAGCACATTAGCAAGAGGCTCAACAAGGTTCTCGTCGTATACGCCGAGCAGCTGCAGTTGTGCTCCCGCCGGATTGGCGAGGGGGCCGAGTATGTTGAAGAGGGTACGGACTCCGAGCTCACGTCGCACGGGGGCGACATGCTTCATCGCGGTGTGGTATACCTGTGCCAAAAGGAAACACATGCCAGTCTTTTTGAGGACTTGTTCGCTTTGTGCAGCATCGAGGCTGATGTTGGCACCGAGTGCCTCAAGTACATCAGCGCTGCCACATTTGCTGGATACACTTCGCCCGCCATGCTTGGCGACCTGAATGCCGCCGGCAGCAGTGACAAAGGATGACACCGTCGAAATGTTGAAAGAAAAGAGTCCATCGCCGCCTGTGCCGACAATATCAAGTACGTCATGGGTGGGGTTCAAGCGAAGGCTTTTCTCGCGCATGACCTTCGCACATGCGGTTATCTCTTCTATCGACTCACCCTTCATGCGCATGGCTACGAGAAAGGCCCCGATCTGTGCGTCGCTTGCTTTTCCTTCCATCATCTCCATCATGACCGACCGAGCTGTGTCAAGAGAGAGATCGTCACCTTCTAAAATATCTTCAATCGCTTTATCGATCATTTCGCTCTCCTCCTTGAATGAAGTTTTCTAAGATACGCGCCCCTTGGGGCGTAAGAATGGATTCGGGGTGAAACTGTAGTCCATAAAGTTCGTAGTCCCGGTGCTTGACTCCCATGACCTCGCCTTCATCGGTCTCAGCGATGACCAAAAGCTCATCGGGGAGGCTTGCACGTGAAACGGATAGAGAATGATATCGACCGCACTCAAGCACAGGGGGGAGTCCTCTGAAGACGGGGCTTCCGTTAGCGATGTGGACTGCACTCTTTTTACCGTGCATGAGCTTGTCTGCATAGACGATCTCGGCACCAAAGGATTCACAGAGGGCTTGATGTCCTAGGCATATTCCTAAAAGAGGAACTTTCCCGGCAAAGTGCACGGTCACCTTTTCGCATACACCTGCATCTTCTGGACGCCCTGGCCCCGGGGATATCACGATATGCGAAGGATCGAGGTCCTCGATCTCTGCGAGACTGAGTTCGTCGTTATAGATCACCCTAACATCGTCTGTCAGTGTACCGATGATCTGATAGAGGTTATAGGTGAAGCTGTCGTAGTTATCAATGATAAGTATCATGCTCATCTCCTCGAATCTGATGTGATGGCGTTCATCATGGCACGGGCCTTATATTTTGTTTCAAGATATTCTTGAGAGGCATCACTGTCGGCAACGATGCCTGCTCCCGACTGGACCATCACCTGATCATCTTTGAGGATGGCCATCCGGATACCGATGCACATATCCATATTCCCTGCGAAATCGATATATCCGATCGCCCCACCATAGATCCCGCGTGCAACACTCTCGATCTCGTCGATAATCTCGCACGCACGTTTTTTCGGCGCGCCCGACAAGGTACCTGCAGGGAGGGTCGCAGCAATGACATCCAGAGCATCTGCCTCCTGCTTAAGTTCGCCGGATACACGAGAAGCAATATGACTCACGTGTGCGAACTTCTTGATCTTTCGATGTTCTCGAACATCGACGCTTCCAAAACGACAGACGCGCCCCAGATCATTGCGTGCAAGATCAACAAGCATGTCGTGCTCCGAGCACTCCTTTTCGTTATGCAGAAGCGCATCGATGAGAGCTGCGTCCTGTTCTTCATTTTCACCTCGTGCGCAGGTCCCTGCTAAGGGGAATGAGATCACTTCTCCATCACGAAGTGAGACCAGGGTCTCCGGGGAGGCACAGGCAATCTCGATATCATCTAATCTCATGTAGACCATATAGGGCGAGGGATTGCTTGTCCTCAATCGCCGATAGGTACCCATAAGGTCGCCTTTGAATGAGGCTTTTGAACGATTCGAGATAACCGCTTGGAATATATCGCCTTCAAAGATATGGGCCTTAACCTGCTCGACCATTTCTTCGAACTCGTCTTGCGTGCAGGCATCTTCGAAAAGTCCGCAGATACTGGAGTCTTCAGTATCGAGCACATGATTTTCGAGGACAAGTTTTTCCATGTCTTTCAGAGTGGTGATGCCCTCTATGTAGTTGTTCTCAAGATCTTCAGAGGCTATATTCGTGATCAGGAATATCTTCTGCTCGAAATTATCAAAGGTGATGACCTTATCGATCAACATCAGATGAAAATCATGAAAGTCTAGATCTTTTTTGTTTGTAAGCTCGAGCTTTGGGATAAGTTCTTGAACAAAATCATAAGCAAAATATCCTACGAAACCGCCCGTGAAGGGTGGGAGATAGTCGATCCGTGGACTTTTGTGTTCGCTGAGGATCCTCCGGATGATCGAAAAGGCCGAGCCCTGTTCAACGGTCTCTATACCTTTGCTTTCGATCGTTACGGTGCCCTGCGTGCCGAAGATTGAGCGCGATGGCTTATAGCCCAAGAAGGTATAGCGACCCCAGTTATCACTTCCGCTGACACTTTCCAGAATGAACCAGTCATTCGATCTCTTTCGTATTGTGGCAAGCAGTTGAATGGGTGTCTTCACGTCGGCAAAGATTTCCATCGCTATCGGGATTACCCGGTTCGTGCGCGAAAGATCCCTTGCTTCTTCCATGCTTGGTCTGATCATGTAGTCTCTCCTTAGGTCCGTACCGCGTTTTGCTTGAGGACACAAAAAACCCGTCCTCGACTTGTCTGTCAAGGACGGGTGATAATTCATCCGCGGTGCCACCTTGGTTCGTAGAGAATCTGCGCGCTTTGTAGGATACCATCATATCCCGAGCAGCTTACGTGTGCTCCTACGTCGCAGAATACTTGGTCTCCCTTTGACTGCGCCCTCAGCGGTCCATTTGGTAGATTGCGTTGTGCAGGATTCTCACCATCGCCTGCTCTCTGTGACTGCTCATCTACCGTTATCTCCGCTTCAACGGTTTATTTCGCTATGCAATTGAATCGTATAATAGAACAAAATCGTTCCGTGTCAAGAAAGATTTACAATCTTAACCGTATATCTTTTTGAAAGCGGTATACGATTCATCCATGTCTCGATCTAAATCCTCAAGAATCTTTCGTATTGATTTACGCTCGTTGATCAGGCCTGATATCATTCCTGCAGAAAAAGCTCCTCCGTCGAAATCACCTGCTTTTGCGCGTGAGATAGAGCCCGTGCAATAATCCATAAGTTCTTGACTTGTTGCTCCAGCATGGTAGAGACGCCAGTACTCTTCAGTGAACGGATTAGCAAGACAACGAACTTGCTTCTCACCGGGCTCACCCGTAAGGGTGGTCGAGGTATCTACTGCATCGATGATGAGCTGTTTATAAAGATCGCTTACCGGGCATTCATCGGCGACAAGGAAGGCTGTTCCCATTTGTACGCCAACTGCACCGAGCATAAGACTGGCCAGAATACCCTTGCCATCAGCAATACCACCAGCGGCTATTACAGGGATATCCACTGCTTCAGCCACCTGACGAACCATGGGCATTGTGCACATCTTACCGATATGGCCGCCACCCTCCATACCTTCAGCGACGAGCGCTGTTGCACCCAGCGCCTCCATCTTCTTTGCTGCGCGAACATGGGGGATAAGACAGATGGTCTTGATCCCAGCTTCTGCGAGCATGGGGACGATCTTATCGGGATTGCCCGCGCTGATCGTCGCAAACTCAACGTTCTCGTCGATGCAGGCCTGAGCCGCCTCATGAGCAAGCGAGCTCTCCATGATGATATTGACCGCAAAGGGCTTATCGGTTATTGAGCGCGTGATAGCGATCTGCTCTTTAACATACGCGCCATCTCTGAGTCCAGCGGTAAGCACGCCAAGCGCTCCGGCTTCGGAGACCTTACCGGCAAATTCGCCATCGGTGATATGAGCCATTGCCCCAACAATGACGGGAAATTCGGTACCAAGCAAATCGCATAGCTCTGTTTTCATGAATTACTCCTAACAAAATAGAGAAAGAACACCACGAATTATACTGAGTTTTGTCAAGCGATTAGCCTTCCAGCAACTTTTCAATACATGCGAGTTTCACGCAGCAAACGAAGATATCCATAGCTTTTTCCAATTCTTCGAGAGGAGGAAGGGTGGGTGCGATACGGATATTGCTGTTATGCGGGTCTTTTCCATAAGGATAGGTGGCTCCGGCGCCTGTCATAACCACGCCCGCTTCTTTGGCAAGGCTGACGACACGCGAAGCAGTGCCCGGCATTGCGTTGAACGATATGAAATAGCCGCCACGCGCTTCGTTCCAGGTTCCACAACCAGTGCCCTCTAGATTGTCGGCTAACTTGCGGCAGACCAGCTCAAACTTAGGGCGTAGAATCTCGGCATGTTTTGACATATGTGTGGCTATGCCTTGCGAGTCGACAAGAAAGCGAACATGGCGCAACTGGTTGAGCTTATCGTGTCCGATGGTTTGCATGCTCATGCATTTTTTTGTGTCAGCGATATTTGCTTCGCTTGTTGCCATGGCAGAAATTCCCGAGCCAGGAAAGGTAACTTTAGAGGTTGAGGCAAACTTAAAGTAGCGATGGGGGTTTCCTGCTTCTTGGCACGCGCGGCCAATATCGAGAACCTGGTCTTGTTCGGAAGCTTTGTCGTAGAGATGATGCACGCTATACGCGTTATCCCAGAAAATGCGGAAATCTTCACTTGCGCACGGCATTGCAGCCAGCCTTTGAACGGTTTCATCAGAATAGGTGATGCCGTCGGGATTTGAATACTTCGGCACACACCAGATACCCTTCACAGCGGAGTCGTTTGCTACGAGCGCTTCGACTACATCCATGTCAGGACCTGTTTCGGTCATAGGAACGGTAATCATTTCTATGCCAAAACTTTCGGTTATACTGAAGTGTCGGTCGTATCCCGGAGCAGGGCAGAGCCACTTTGTTTTTTCGAGCTTGCCCCAAGGTGTAGCGCCAAGAGTGCCAAAGGTATAGCAACGCAATAGGGTGTCATACATTATATTGAGACTGGAGTTTCCGAAAACAAGGGTGTTTTCGGCGGTATCATCGAGCATGATTGCCATGAGCTCTTTTGCTTCTGCTAAGCCGTCAAGTACTCCATAGTTGCGACAATCATCGCCGGCTTTACTTGTGTATGACGATTCAGAATTTACTAAATCGAGCATGGGCATACTGAGGTCGAGCTGAGCTGAAGCTGGTTTTCCGCGCGCCATATTAAGGGAAAGCCCTTTTGCCTTATGTTGAGCATACTCCTCGTCAAGTTGCACTTTTAGCTTACGTAGTTCCTCAGTTGATGTGTCTGCATATGCTGCCATCGCACTTCCTTTCGTCGCTTTCCTTCGCCAATCAGCTCTAATACATTTTTCCTCACAGGTCGTGTGGTCAAAATAAAGTATAATTCCCATTCGTATTACTCATTATAGGAGAAGAGACAAAACATGGATTCATATAATTTCTGGGAAAACGATGTGTGGGTATTACTCGCAATGATCCTTTACTTCATTGCAGTGATTGCCATTGGCTTCTTCTATAGGAAACGCTCAAACGCTTCTTCCGAGAATTATTTTATTGGTGGACGCAAGCTTGGACCATGGCTTACCGCTTTTTCGGCGGAAGCCTCCGATATGTCAGGCTGGCTCCTGATGGGGCTACCTGGTGTTGCCTACTTCACGGGTGCGTCAGATGCTATGTGGACAGCTATTGGTTTGGCGATTGGTACCTATCTAAACTGGAAGCTTGTTGCCAAGCGTTTACGCAAGTATTCTGAGGTGGCAGATAACGCGATTACCTTGCCCGACTATTTTTCCAACAGATTTGGCGATACGAAAAAAATTCTTATGACGATTGCCGCCCTGGTAATCTTGTTGTTCTTCAGTATCTATTTGGGCAGTTGTTTTGTTACGGTAGGCAAGCTCTTCTCAACACTTTTCGGACTTGACTATGCAGTCATGATGATAGTTGGTGCCTTCGTTGTTTTCTTGTATACCTTTGTAGGGGGCTATCTCTCGGTTTCGACAACCGATCTCATGCAAGGCACTCTGATGTTTTTCGCTTTGATTATCGTGTTTATCGGTAGTGTTGCCCAGGCTGGTGGCGTTGATAATACAATCGCTTTTCTGCAGAGCATACCCGGATTCTTAAGTGGCACCGAGATAGCTGCACCCATTGTTAACGATGCCGGTCAGCAGGTGGTTGAAGGTGGCCAAGCCCTCTTTGGTCCAGCTGGCGAATATGGAATCATCGCTATTGTCTCTTGTCTAGCTTGGGGATTGGGATACTTCGGTATGCCTCAAGTGCTCGTGCGCTTTATGAGCATCAGCCATTCTGACGAAATCAAAAAGTCTCGTGTTATCGCGATGGTGTGGGTTGTTATTTCGCTGGGGTGTGCGGTCTGCATTGGTTTGATTGGTCGTGCCGTAATGCCTACGGAATTTCTTACGCAATCAGCTGCAGAAAACGTCTTCATTGTCCTGTCGCAGATGATTTTACCTGCCTTTGTGTGCGGCTTGGTGGTTTCGGGTATCTTGGCAGCTTCGATGAGCTCTTCATCTGCCTATATGATTATTTCGAGTTCGGCTGTTGCACAAAACATTTTCAAGGGCTTGTTCAAAAAAGATGCAAGCGATCGACAGATTATGATTGTGGCGCGCCTCACCATGGTTGTAATACTGATATTTGGTATCTTTATTGCACTTGATGAGAACTCTTCAATTTTTATGGTTGTGTCCTATGCGTGGGCGGGTTTTGGTGCATCATTTGGCCCGCTGGTATTGTTGAGTCTGTATTGGCGCAGAACCAATCTACCAGGTGCTTTGGCGGGTATGATTACCGGAGCCGGAACCGTATTGATTTGGCATGAGCTTATTCGTCCCTTCGGTGGTGTGTGGGGTGTATATGAACTGCTTCCGGCGTTCATCCTGGGCTTCATAGCTATTGTTGTCGTTTCAAAGCTCACCAAAGAGCCTTCAAAAGAAATAACCAAAACCTTCGATACCTATATGGACGCAGACGTCTAGGCGCATATTCTGCTTGTACATCTCGATAACTAGATTGTGAGTTGGGCGTTCACAGCTGGGCAGGCCGTTTGGCATACTGACACATGAGATGGCTATTGACCAATTCGGTCAACCTGGGTTATACTGCTATTGACCACATCGGTCAATATGAGACAAGCCATTTGGTGGGAGGTGCTATGAACGAGAAGTTTTTTGCTCTTTCGTCAGACAAGCAACGCCGCATTCTTAACGCTGGCTTTCGTGTGTTCGCACATCATGGCTACAGACACGCTTCCACCGAGATGATTGCAAAAGAGGCAGGTATCTCTAAAGGTTTGCTCTTCCATTACTTTGGTAGCAAAAAGGCATTCTATCTCTATCTATTCGAATACGGCATGAACTTTATGGTGGAGCGTCTTCGTGAATTGCAGGACTATTGCGAGACTGACCTTTTCAAGATATGTATTGATGCTCAAATGAGAAAACTCGATATTGCTGTCACACATCCAGATTTAACTCAATTCGTGCTTCAGGGCTATCTTGAAGAAGATGCAGAAATTGCCCCTGAGCTTAGCGAAAACTTTAACCAGCATCTTAATCAAAGTACGACAGATATCCTTAATCGCATCGATCAATCTAAGTTTAAGGAAAGCATAACTCCTGAACAGGCATGGAATATTGTCCTTTGGATGTCGGAGGGCTATACAAAGGCGCTCACTTCTGAAGAGCTCGAAGACCTAGAGGCGGCAAGCGCGCGCTATTTGGAATACATAGAAATTCTTCGTAAGCAATTCTATCGAGAAGAATACCTATGAGTAGCTCCGATATGCACGCGTTCCCAGAAATAATCACTAAGCACATCAGGATACGCAAGCTTGACATAGTGTATTACCAGTGCGGAAGTGCTGATAGGGTGGTGGTGTTAGCACATGGGGCAGGTGCTGATTCGGCACTCCTTTCCTGGCAAGAAGTGCTTCCTCTACTGGCTGCACGTGGCTATACCGTTGTTGCGCCCGACCTTCCTGGCTACGGGAAAAGTGACAGATTGCCGGCAGGAGAGGCGTATTCTCTCCCATTTTATTCTGCTTTCATTCGCGATTTTGTTAAAGCCTTGGATTTGGAAAAGCCTGTCTTGGGCGGCTTATCTCTTGGTGGTGGCATAACGATTAAGGCAGCTCTTGATGAGCCTGAATTGTTAAGCGCGATTATTCCCGTAGATGCTTGGGGTTTGTCCAACCGCCTACCTTGGCATCGCCTTACCCATTGGTACACGCGATCAGCACTCAACCGTTGGATATATCCGTATTCTGCTCGATCTCGCTGGATGATTCGGTGGTCACTTGAAGCCAACCTGTTTGGAGACAAGAGTAAAGTTACCGAAGCCCTGGTTGATGAAGTGCAAAAAGCGATGCAAACGCCTGATGCTGGCGAACCATTTCGCTCTTTTCAAGAAGCAGAGATTACACCAACAGGGCTTACTACCAGCCTCTATGATTACCTACACCATATAGACCTGCCCGTACTTCTCGTGCACGGTTCAAACGATAGTGCGGTGCCTCTGAGAGATGCAAAGCAAGCGCTGCCACGTTTCAAGCACGCAGAACTCTATGTCATGGAGGGTTGTAAGCACTGGCCACAAAAAGAACGCCCCGAAGAATTTGTCGAAGCCGTCGACTCATTCCTAAAGAACAAGGAGGGAATATGAGCAATCACGAAAAAGGCAAAGCCGCACAAAGTGTTCCTGCTATTCAGGCACAAGCACTTACGAAAAGCTATGGCAAAGCGCGTGGGATTGTCGATGTTGACTTATGTATTGAGCAGGGTGATATCTTTGGGTTCATTGGACCAAACGGAGCAGGTAAGTCAACCTTTATACGAACTCTTCTTGGCTTGATATCGCCCAGCAGCGGAAGTGCGCAGGTGCTCGGATTTGATTGTGTGCGCGAGAAAAAAGCAGTTCTAGCCCAGGTTGGCTATATGCCTTCTGAGGCGCAGTTCTATCATGGCATGAAGGTAAAAGATGTCTTAGGGTTTTCGGCCTCTCTTCGAAAGAAGGATTGTTCGAAACGTGCAGCTCAATTATGTGAGCGCCTTGATCTTGATCCGGGACGAAAGGTAAATGAGCTCTCTCTCGGAAACCGAAAAAAGGTTAGCATCGTGTGTGCCTTGCAGCACAACCCGCGGCTCTATATTCTCGATGAGCCAACCAGCGGGCTTGATCCGCTTATTCAAAAGGAGTTCTTCTCAGTTTTGATGGAGTCGCATACGCAAGGTGCAACAATCTTGCTTTCGTCGCATGTTCTCTCGGAGGTGCAACGGTATTGCCACAATGCTGCGATTATCAGAGAAGGAAAAATAGTTGTTTCGGGTGCAGTAGAAAGCCTTTCTTCCACAACGGCTCGACGAGTATATATTCGCGGACCGCATAAGCTTTCTTTGAGCGAAGGGGTTAAAGATCTTCATGTAGACGAGGATGGCATGGGCTTTTTGTATCAAGGTGATATGAAAAAGTTGATTTCTGCGATTAACGAGCTCGATGTAAGCGACGTAACTATTGAAGAGCCCGATATCGAAGAGGTGTTCATGCATTTCTATAGCCGAGGTGATCAGTGATGAGAACAGTATGTATTCATGAGCTAAAACAAAATATTCGCATGCTAGCAATCTGGAGTTTAGCGGTATCCGTTCTGGTTTTGCTTTGTATGATTATTTTTCCTGATATGGAAAAACAAGCAGATGATATGAATGAAATGTTTGCCAGCATGGGTGGTTTCACACAAGCCTTTGGTATGGATAAGATTAGTATTGCTGACCCCATGGGATATTACGGCATCGAGGGTGGTGCCATCCTCGGTTTGGGAGGCGCTCTTTTTGCGGCGCTGCTTGGGTCGCGAATGCTGTCTAAAGAAGAAACTGAGCACACATCAGAGTTCCTTCTTACTCATCCGCTTAGTAGGCTGTCGGTAGTTGGCGCAAAGCTTCTTGCTTTGATAGTGATTGTTCTTGCTTTCAATGGCATTGCAGTTGCTTTTGGTCTAGCCTCCTTTGCCATGATTGACGAAGCTATCGATCTTGAGGGCTTTTGGATGCTCCATCTTGCACAGTGCATACTCCATCTTGAGGTAGCTTGCGTATGCTTCGCTGCTTCGGCTTTTATGAAAAGGAGCAGTGTCGGATTTGGCTTAGGTGTCGCGCTTTTGCTGTACTTCATGAACATCATTGGCAATTTAAGCTCAGATACCGAATTTGTGCGCTATATCACGCCATTTGGATACGCCGATGCAGCAAATGTTTTGCCTGATGCAGCAATCAACACCGAGTACCTTATGTGTGGGCTTGCCTATATGCTTGTTGCTCTTGTTATTGCCTTTATTGTGTATACGCGCAAAGACATTGCTGCTTAAAACTACAAGCGTTCAGCCTATATATCGAGGAGATATTCTTTTCGAGGGAATGCCTTTGTGTTGTCGGGACCAATAAACCAACCTTCTTTATCGAAGCAGAAGCCTAGCTTCTCGAGAACCTTGCCAGAGGCGGGGTTGGCACAGGCATGGTATGCGAAGAACCGAGTAATTCCTAGGTCGTGAATTGCGTAGTTGAGAAAGCATCGAGATGCCTCGGAGGCATAGCCCTTTCCCCATTTGGACTTCATAAGGCAGTATCCGATGCCATATCGATCGAGCTCTTCTTCGTAAAGAATCCCGCCCGACCCGATGAGCTCGCGACTTTCCTTGGATTCGAAGCCAAAGTTAAAGTTGTCTGGCGAGTTGTAGCTGCCCTCTTCAAAGTTCAGCCATTCTAAGGTATCTTCTATGCTTGCGTGGGTGTTCCAGCTCATGTATCGGGCCACTTCTTCGTCGCTTGCCCATTTATCAAAGATGCTTTTGGCATCGGCAAGACAAAGTGGGCGTAAGATAAGGCGCTCTGTTTCGAGTGTGGGTGTGTGGGGGTCGCTTACTTTTGTCCGATGACTGGAGGAGTACTTTCTTGGAGTTGTCATGCTTTTATGCCCTGCTCATCACGTGCTGTGCAGCGCTAGCAAGAATGTGGCCTTCCATAGCTTTTAATAACTCGTTGAGATAAAAGCCTTCTTGTAGGTCGAGTTCGGTATCAAGTGCATAGAGCGTGAGTGTATAGCGGTGGTCTTTGTCGGGCGGACAGGGTCCTGCGTAACGACAGATAACGCGCGGGTCGCTATAGTTGCCAACAAAAGACGAACAATCGCTGTTGAGTCCCTGTGTCATAGGAATTTGGCCACTAAGGCTGGCATTTTCTGGAACGAAAGAGGTGTTGGCGGCAATGTTGCAAGCTGTCCAGTGAATCCAGCAAAAGCCACAAACAGGAATAGAATCCCAGTCGAGAAAGGTTAATGCGAGAGTTTTTGTGCCTGCGGGAATATCGGCAATATGAAAGGGGAATGAGAGGGTAGGGTTGCCCTCGAAATAGTGTTCCTCCGGGGCGTATTTTCCGTACTTGTCGGCTAGCATACCGTTCTCTAGTTCAATTTGTATCCGCATGATTAACCTTTCGCCGTAAAAAATGAGAAATATGGTGTGCTTTGTGCAGGGCGACCACACACAAAATAGTAAAGATTTGGCTGCCTGCCTTAGTGGTATTATAGCCAAGAAGGATGTTTGTCGCAGGTGGGGCTTTATCTAAGCTCAACTAAGAAGGATGCGGATGCGTGTCTTCTTCCTCGGTTTTTTGGGAAAGACGAGGAAAACGGAGGAATAATGAAGATACGCCCGGGGGCGTGTAAACCGTTGACACCCTGCATTTCCTAGCGTATCATTCTTCTGCTCGCGCGTTACGCTTATGTATGCGTGTGGGCAGGCAGCTTGATAAATACACATGAATTTAGCAGCAATTAAGCCTCTCTCGAAAGAGTACGAGCGGTCTTTTGAGCACATCGTTTGAGGTGTTCATAAAAGAGATCAAAATTGAGCATGTCATTTGGGGTGTTCAACAGAGATCAAAATTGAGCCTTTGAGATGCGTTAGATGCAAGGAAGACGAATGTGGTTGAGAAGGAATGGGCTTTGTCCCATGACTGAGCAAACAACAGAAGTCTGACGCCGCAGATGGCGTATATTGAAGAGATCAAAATGGGGGTGTGCCCGAGTGGTTAAAGGGGACGGGCTGTAAACCCGTTAGCTATGCTTACCGCGGTTCGAATCCGTGCGCCCCCACCATTTTGCTTTTTTGCCCATGTAGCTCAGTCGGTAGAGCACTTCGTTGGTAACGAAGAGGTCACCGGTTCAAGTCCGGTCGTGGGCTCCATTTTTATAAGTATTATTCTTTGAGACGCAGACGATGCTTATCAAAGAGATTCTAACCAATAAGATTGCTAAGTAATATAATTACTAAGCCTTTGAGTCGCAGAGGATGCTTATCAAAGAGATTAGATGGCGGTGTAGCTCAGCTGGTTAGAGCACACGGTTCATACCCGTGGCGTCGGTGGTTCAAGTCCACTCACCGCTACCAAAAGATTTGTCGCATGTGTCTTTTGAGGCGCATGCGATTTTAGTTTTGTAATATTTTATTGGCGCAAGTATGCGCCACATTTCAAATTCCCTTAAGGAGGATGAATAATGGCTAAAGAGAAGTTTGAGCGTACTAAGCCGCATGTTAACATTGGTACGATCGGCCACGTTGACCACGGTAAGACCACTCTTACCGCTGCAATCTCTAAAACGCTATCAAGCAACGACGGTTCTCACGGTACTGCTACCGCTGACTTCACCGAGTTTGCTGACATTGACAAAGCACCTGAAGAGCGTGAACGCGGTATTACCATCTCTATCTCACACATTGAGTATGAGAGCGATTCTCGCCACTACGCACACGTTGACTGCCCCGGCCATGCCGACTACGTCAAGAACATGATCACCGGTGCTGCACAGATGGATGGTGCGATTCTCGTTATCGCTGCCACCGACGGCCCGATGGCACAAACCCGCGAGCACATTCTGCTTGCTAACCAGGTAGGCGTTGACTACATCGTTGTATTCCTTAACAAGTGCGACATGGTTGACGACGAAGAGCTCCTCGAGCTCGTTGAGATGGAAGTTCGTGAGCTTCTTGACACCTACGGATTCTCTGGTGACGATACTCCAATCATCCGCGGTTCTGCTCTGAAAGCTCTTGAGGGCGAAGCAGAGTGGCAAGACAAAATCTGGGAGCTCATGGATGCAGTTGATAGCTTCATTCCAAGCCCAGAGCGCGATGTTGACAAGCCATTCTTGATGGCTGTTGAAGACACCATGACCATCACCGGACGTGGTACTGTTGCTACCGGCCGTGTTGAGCGTGGCGTTCTTAACGTAAACGACGAAGTCGAAATCGTTGGAATCAAAGATACCGAGAAAACGGTTTGCACCGGTATCGAGATGTTCCGTAAGCTTCTCGACTCTGCTCAGGCTGGCGACAACATCGGTTGCTTGCTCCGTGGCGTAAAGCGCGAGGACATTGTTCGCGGTCAGGTTCTTTGTAAGCCAGGCAGCGTTACTCCTCACACCGAGTTTATGGGTCAGGTCTACATCCTCACAAAAGAGGAAGGTGGACGTCACACCCCATTCTTCGATGGCTATCGTCCGCAGTTCTACTTCCGCACAACTGACGTTACTGGCGTTGCTCATCTGCCTGAGGGCACCGAGATGGTTATGCCTGGCGACAACGTTGAGCTTCGTGGAGAACTCATTCACCCAATCGCTATGGAAGAAAGCCTCCGCTTCGCTATCCGCGAAGGTGGACGCACCGTTGGATCGGGTCGCGTTACTAAGATCTTGAAGTAAATTAGGTATATTGTTGACGCGGGGTCGCATATCGGCCCCGCATCATTTTTAGTTCATGTGTATGGATTGAAGCGCAACAGAATAAGTAAAAGGAGAATTCATGCGTACATTGGTCACATTGGCCTGCACTGATTGCAAGCGCCGTAACTATACGACCAAGAAGAACAAGCAGAATAATCCTGATCGTATTGAGATGAAGAAATATTGTAAGTGGTGTGGTCATCACACGCTTCACAAAGAAACTCGATAGGAAGTCAGGATAAAGTAATAGGCCAGTAGCTCCAATTGGTAGAGCGGCGGTCTCCAAAACCGCATGTTGGGGGTTCGAGTCCCTCCTGGCCTGCCAGCTTGTTGGTACGAGCAGCTTTACATAGGCTGCTTGTTTGGCGTTATAGCGGAGGAGAAATCCTCAAGTAAGCTTTAAGGATACTGATGGCAAAGAAATCAAAAACGCAGAAAGCGAAAGCGTCGGCAGCAAGAGCTCAAAAGAAGCTCCAGCAAGACGATGATAGTTTGCAGAAGCAACAACAGAATAGCGTCGAGCAGGAATCCAAAGAGAAGAAGATTAAAATTCCCTTCTTGAACAAGGATGAGTCTTCCGAAGAGGTGCAGAAAAAAGTCCCCAAAAAGGAAGAGAAGAAACCTGCTAAAAAGAGTCGTTTGCAGTTTTTCAAGGATGTGCAAGCTGAGCTTCGACGTGTAACTTGGCCGTCCCGACAGGATGTAATCCGTTGGAGCGGTGTTGTTTTGGCTGCCCTGGTATTCTTCGGGCTCTACATTTTCGTGTTAGATAATGGTGTCGTCACCCCTCTACTGGTTGCGATTTCAGGATTTGGGGGCTAGTTATGGCGAAGAAGTGGTATGTCCTTCATACCTATTCAGGGTATGAAAATAAAGTTAAAAAGAACCTTGAGACCCGCATTGAAACAATGGGTCTTGAGAATTCAGTTTTTGGAATTGAGATTCCAACCGAGATGGTCACCGAGATCAAAGAAGGTGGTCGTCGCGTCGAGAACGAAAAAAAGGTATTTCCCGGCTATGTCCTAGTTCGTATGGAGCTAGATGATAGAAGTTGGGCGGCAGTGCGTAATACACCTGGTGTTACAGGCTTTGTTGGCAGTCAAGGAAAGCCACAGGCGCTTACTCGTGACGAGTACAACAAAATCATGAAACGCACCAATACCGAGGCGCCTAAGAAAACTTCAACAAGTCTTGAGGTTGGAACGGCGGTAAAGGTTGTTTCGGGTCCTTTGGCAGAGTTCGATGGAATCGTCTCTGAGGTTTCACCTGAGGCAAACAAAGTAAAGGTTATGGTTTCCATCTTTGGTCGCGAGACACCTGTCGAGCTATCATTTGATCAGGTAGCAAAAATTTAAGTTGAGAACATAAGCGCGCATGCCTGTGTGGACAGGGCTTCTCATGCAATAACGCTTTGTTAGATAGAGTAGAACTAAGAAATACCCAGCTGAAAGGAAGCTTTGAAAATGGCTGAGAAGAAAGTAACTGGTTTTATTAAACTACAAATACCTGCTGGTGGCGCTAATCCTGCTCCTCCGGTTGGCCCTGCACTTGGTGCTCAGGGTGTTAATATTATGCAATTCTGCCAGGCATTTAATGCAGAGACGCAAGACAAGTCTGGCACAATTATCCCCGTTGAGATTACTGTCTATGAGGATAAAACTTTTAGCTTCATCTGCAAGACTCCTCCTGCGGCAATCCTTATCAAGGAAAAGCTTGGTCTTAACAGCGGGTCTGGCATTCCCCAGCTTCAAAAGGTTGGAACTTTGAGCTTAGATCAGCTTCGCGAGATTGCTGAGACCAAAATGCCCGACCTGAACGCAAACACCATCGAAGCTGCAATGGAAATCATTGCCGGTACAGCTCGCAGCATGGGCGTAGAAATTGAAGGACGTGCTCCAAAGATTAAGTATGTTCCATCAAAGAAGCTCGCTGCAATGATGTCTGGTCGCACCTTAGACGAGGACGAGGCATAATTTTAGCTTGTAGGGCGCGATGCGAATCATGCGCCCATCTAGCATATACGTAAAGTGGAAGAGCTTTAGTCGGCTCGCCATCACCACGAAAGGAAATTGAAATGACTAAAAAAACTAAGAACTACATTGCTGCCGCCGAGAAAGTCGGCGAAGAGGCTATCGCTCCTATTAAGGCGTTTAACCTGCTCAAAGAAATCTCAACTGCCAAATTTGATGAAACTGTCGAAGTTCACATTCGTCTTGGTATCGATACCCGTCAGGCTGACCAGCAGCTACGTGGCACCGTAAGCCTTCCTCATGGATCAGGTAAGACGGTTCGTGTTGCTGTATTTGCAGAAGGCGACGCCGCTCGTGCTGCTGCTGATGCTGGTGCAGAGATTGTTGGATCTGACGACCTAATCGCTGATATTCAGGCTGGTAACATCAATTTTGATGCAACTGTTGCAACACCCGATCAGATGTCGAAGGTTGGTAAGCTCGGTAAAATCTTGGGAACACGTGGTCTTATGCCTAATCCTAAGCTTGGTACCGTTACCAACGATGTCGCGAAAGCTATCAAAGAGCTCAAGGGTGGACGCGTTGAGTATCGTGCCGATCGTTATGGTATCGCTCATGTCATTATGGGTAAGGTAAGTTTTTCAGCTGAGCAGCTCGCTGAAAACTACGGCACCATCTACGACGAGATCCTTCGTATGAAGCCAGCTGCTGCTAAGGGCAAATATGTTAAGAGCATTACCGTTGCTTCAACAATGAGCCCTGGTATTCGTGTTGATTCTTCTGTCACGCGTAACTATACCCAAGAGGCAGCTGAGTAAAATTACCTGCTCTGATGTAGTAATCAGAGAGCTTTCTTGAAACTGCGAGCCCTGGTGTACGCGATGTAGTCGCTCCACGTGTAAGATGTGCACAAAGTACGCGTTCTTACGCTTCTTACGACTACCTCACGAGCATTGGGGTTTCTCGCTGTCTATATTCGACCAACGCACGCCCGTATTGAATAGAAATGCAAAAAATAGCTCCAAAATGCGAGTCTCTCACCTGCGCGTTTGCACACACAGTGCTAATGTTTCCCCCTTCGGGGACTTCGCACGTGATTCAACATTTGTTCGTTTTTAGCTTTTGTTGAGCGTGCGTACTGTTTGATGCTGAAGCCAAAGGAATGCCCCAAGCATGAGCATGAGTCCTGCTCCATCAAAAACGATAAAGCGAAGAATGCTTTGCTCTAATAGTAATGGCGCGTCTTTCATGCTCAAGTAGATGAAAGATTCTCCAATAAGTCCTACCGCTTGCTGAACAAGCACGATGATGAAAACTATGCGGTGCTTAAGAGGGTTAGCAATAACCACAGGATAGGTCACATTCCACATAAGGAAAGCTACCGCAATGCCCTGTAGCGCAACCACGCCCGCAGTTCCGCTTAACCCGTAAGCACTAAGGCTGTATTCGGGAAAAATGAGAAAAGTTAAGGCACACTGTAGATTGAGCGCGAAGACAAGGGCAACCGCCAAGCGTGCCAGCCAGAGAGCCACTTTTTCTTTCTGTTTAGAATTTGTCATAGGCATTCGTCGTTTGCGCAGATTGAACATCTGCGGTTGTGTTGGTCGATGGTTCCTCCGCAGTATCTGCAGGTAAATCTTTCAATTTGCTTCTCGATAAACAAGCCCATATTCTCTCGAGCATTGATGCCATTCTCTATAAGGTTTACGTGATAGTACTTTTGATAGCGCTTGCTTAAGTCTTTAATCTTTGAGCAAGGAAAGCACTCGCATTCAAAGCACCAGCTAAGTTTCTTTTCAAATGCGCACTTTTTCATAGCGCAATTCTTGCAGCTTTTTCGTGTGATGCTTCCTTCGGGGGCGCGACAGCCAGGACATGGATTCTGTACGTTGAGCCATGCGCTACAGGCACGACAGTTTACGCCGCAAGGTGCGATATCGAGGGGCTCAAGATTCGCGATATTCACAGAGTGTGTCCTTTCGGGCGAAATCAGCTTGAGGCTAAGTATACCGTAGTGCTTAGTTCGCTCTTGTTCTTTCATGAGGAGTGATATACTGTTCGCCGACGCAAACATTTGAGGCATATGAAAGGTAAACACAGGCATGATCATCAGAAAATCTCCTTCCGAAATCGAAGCCATGAAAGAAGCGGGACGGATTTCCGCGAAAGTGTTACGAGAGGTGGGTGCTCGCGTTCAGCCGGGAATTTCAACTCTCGAACTCGATCAGATGGCAGAAACCCTCATCAGGCTTGAGGGAGGTATCCCTGCGTTTAAGGGTTATGGTGGTTTTCCTGGTTCAATTTGTGCTTCTGTTAACAATCAAATAGTTCACGGAATTCCTTCTGCGCAGGTAATCTTGCAAGAGGGCGATATTTTATCGATTGACACCGGAGCTATTGTTGATGGCTGGGTTGGCGATAACGCGTGGACCTATCCTGTGGGAAAAATCTCTGATGCAAATAAAAAGCTTCTTGAGACCACCGAGAAATGCATGTGGGCAGGACTCGATGCAGCGCGGGTCGGCAATCATCTCGGAGATATTGGTGCAGCGGTGCAAGAGATTGCTGAGGCGCAAGGATACGGCGTTGTTCGCGAGTATGTTGGACACGGCATTGGGCGAAACATGCACGAAGATCCAAATGTGCCAAATTATGGGCGTCGTCATACGGGAATCAAACTGAAGGCTGGTATGGTGCTTGCTATTGAGCCGATGATCAATATCGGTTCTCACAAAACGAAGCAAATGTCTGATGGTTGGTTGGTGTGTACAGAAGATGGCTCATACTCTGCGCATTTCGAGAAAACGGTTGCTATTACCGAAGATGGTCCGCTCATCCTCACAACAGAAGAAGGTCATAGGCGCCCCGTGTAGCTAGGGCCTATGAAACGATTTTCACACCGAGCAGCTTCGCGAGTTCTGCAGCTTGAAGGATGTCAATCTTCATGCCTTTAAGCTCGTAAAATGTTTCCGATACAAGCATGCCATGAATATTACTGGTAGAGAAATCGACGTTTTTGAGAGAGGTTCTGAAGAAGTCAGCACCTCCGAAATCAACCTTGTTAAGAGTGATACTTTTGAACTTCGATTCGCTAAAGAAAGCTTCGTTCATTGCGCAATCTTGAATGCGACAGTTCTCCCAGGATGTTTTTCCGAAGTTTGCATACTTAAAAGACGAATCACGAGCTGAGCTCTGCTTGAAGTAAGAATCGCTGAAAATGCTTCCATCGAATTTACTGTTTGCGATTTCGGTATCGATGAGGTAGCTGCCCGTAAAGTCACAAGTAGAGAAATTGCAGTTGGTGATAGTGCACTCATAAAAGCTTGTTTTCGTAAAATCGCAGCTAGCAAAAGAGCAGTTGTTGAAGTGTGTGTTGTGAAATTCCGCGCCATTCAAGCTTGCTTGGTTGAGACTGTCGTTCTCAAAGCTTCTATCGCGGATTACATCAAGTTTTTCGTTAAGTATCTCTTGTAGCATTGGTTTATTTTCTTTTGAGCTTTCCGCCAACTCGGCCCAAGATATTGCTCACTATCTCCATCTCTTGTACGCGCAAAAGTTTGCAAATGCCAAAGGCGATAAGGAGGCCCAAGCTGCCACAGACGATGATCTCGATGAAGCCTGATAAGATGCTGGGCTGCAAGGGTATGAGCTGCAATACCACGTAGACAACGCCTACCGCAACGAGGGTTGCCAATAAAGCTTTAGCGCTAAGGATTATAATGTGTGACATTCCATAAGAGCCAATACGCTTTTGTAGCACAATCGCCAAAATGATGAACATGAGCGCGAAGTAAACAAAGTCAGCCACAGGAATACCCACGAGGCCTAAAACATTAGCTTGACAGAGCAGGGCATATAAGCCGATTTGTATAACGTTGAGCAGGCAAGAAACCAGGGCAAAGGTCATAAACTGTCGCAATGCCGCAAACACGCGGTAAAAGTACATATGCCCCGCATAGAAGGGGAGACTGAGCACCCAATAAGCCAAGATGGTCGAAACAAAAGTTACATCTTCTTGGCTGAAGGCACCTGCTCGGAAAATCTGGATGATAGGGCTCGCAAGCACGAACATCATACCCGCCAAAGGAATGATGAGAAAGAGTGTGCTCCGCAGCCCTTTTCGCACGTAGTCACGGAGGCTCGAGATATCTTCTCGCGCAACTGCATTGCTCATTTCGGTAAGAAACGCGGTAGAAATGGATACTGCAACAACGCCATAGGGCAACTGATACCACATCCATGCATAAAGGATGGTCGAAGGCCCTTCGTCGCCTGTTTGTAAGGAAAATGCGTTGCGGCAGCTAAAAGAAACGAGCGTTCCAATGATGTATATAAACGTGGGCAGGGCGATGCGGATTACTTCGCGCAGAGCTGGATCTTTGAAGTCGATTATGGGGGAGTACTGGAAGCCAGATTTAATCAAGGTTGGAATTTGTGCTCCGAATTGAACAATAACACCAAGTGAAGTGCCAACCGCCAAAACAATCAACGCAAGATTTGAATCAATAGCCGAAAGCGGAACATAGGCAAACATCGAAATAATGACCAGCACGTTATTAAAAACCGGCGCAAGAGCCGGTACGCCATAAATGCGATTTGCGTTGAGGACTCCAGTAAGTACGCCGCCAAGTCCATAGAAAACAATTTGTATCGCAAAAATCCTGAAGAAGATGACAGCAGTCTCAAAAACTGCATTTTCGTCGCTAACAGTAAATGTTTGAGTTGCGATAACCTGAGGAGCAAAAATCGTTGCAAGTACTGCAAGCACGCCCAGCACAATAAGGAAGATGTTTAAGATATTTGAGGCAAAGCGATCGCTGCCCTCGCGTCCAAGCTTCTCTTTTTGAAGAAGGTATACCGGGAGGAATGCCGCGCTTAAGATGCCACCCGCAACAAAATCGTAGATTACGTTTGGCATGTTGTTGGCAACTTGGTAGGCAGAAGAGAGGAGAGTGTTTCCTAGCGCGAACGCCATCGCCCAGGTGCGCAGAAGACCGCTCGCGCGTGAGAGCATTGTGGTCATCGTCATGATGCCCGTGCTCTTCAGGATCGAATTATCGCTCATCTAGCACCTTGGTTCCTCATTTCATCTATAATACCCTCGTATACTAACAAAGATACGAAAGAAGCCACCATGCATATCCTGATAGTCCGTAATAACTCCAATCCACAGGCGATTGATGCCTCGCTTCTTCTTGTGTCGTACTTAAATTCGCAGTCTATCCACTACACGATTTTGGATTCATCTACGCTGGCTTTAGAAAAAGTTGCCCAGCAGCAAGCAGAGCTACGTGGGCTCAATCCTGACCTTGCGGTGGTGCTTGGCGGAGACGGAACGATTTTACGTACTGCCCGCTTAGTAAATGAATGCGGCACCCCTATTCTAGGAATCAACTTTGGTCATCTAGGTTTTTTGGCGAACTCAAGCGAGGATGGCGTAGTGAAAATACTGGCAGCTGCTCTCGCGGGTGATGTGGTTCGTGAAAAGCGAAGTAACCTTTGCGTTGATGTCGCCTTTGCGGGGGAAGATTTTAGCCTCGATTCTGAAGATGACGCGTCTGATGAAGATACACGCACGTGTCAGAGGTGCTTCTTCGCCCTCAACGAGCTTGCTATCACACGTGGTGCAATGGGCCATATAATCGATTTCGAGCTCCATGTTGCTGGCGTCTCCCTGGCAGACATGCGGGGTGATGGAGTGGTGGTCGCAACCGCGACTGGCTCAACAGCCTATGCTCTTTCTGCAGGTGGTCCTTTGGTGGCCCCCGGGTTTGACGGACTCGTGGTAGTGCCGCTTGCTCCGCACACGCTACATTCGCGCGCTCTTGTAACTGCGGGAAATGATGTCGTTGAGATTGACCTCAGCAGAAACCCCGATCCTTGGGAAGCTACTCTTTTTGTTGACGGGGAGCTCATTCCTTTCGAAACCACTCCCGAGCGAATCTGCATCCGAAAAGGGCCACTGCCAACAATTTTGTTGCGCTATAAACATGACGGCTTCTACGAGCATGCTGCCGAAACATTCTTTGGTAAGTAATACTTACTTGTGGTAGTAGCGATGCTGCTCGTACTTTGGTTCGCAGCATACGTTGATGCCAAGTGTCTTGTAGAGTTTCTCATCGCTTTGCGAGATAATCACCGAAAAATACGCGTCTAAGCCACGAAGGTCTCCGAGATGTTCTATCAGTCGAGCTGCAAGCGGGTCGGTTGCAGAACTGATGGAGAGCGCTATGAGTGTTTCGTCAGGATGAAGGCGCGGATTCTTGCTGTGAAGACGCTCGATTTTTAGGCGACTAATGGGTTCGATGACCGCATCGCTAATCACATCAATATCGCTGTCGACTCCTGCCACACCTTTTAGCGCGTTCATAAGCAGTGATGATGCTGCGCCTAAAAGATTGGAGGTTTTTCCTGTTGCAACGCTTCCGTCGGGTAAAACGATTGCTCCGGCAGGCGCTCCGGTGGTCTCTTCTTTTAAGAGAGCAGCGCTACGGGCAGGAGAAATGCCAGGGCTTACACCTGCCTGATTCATTAATAGTTCGAGTTTTTCGACAAGTTCAGAGCCGCTGCCGGTTCGCTTCGCGTTTACAGCGGTTTGGAAGTACCGACGAACCACCTCTTCTTTTGCAGCCTTTTGAACAATCTCGTCGTCGGTAATCGCCATACCTGCCATGTTTACGCCCATATCAGTGGGAGATTGGTAGGGGCTTGAACCAGAGATTTTTTCCATCATAGCTTTTAGAACGGGGAAGATTTCGATATCTCGATTGTAGTTAACGGTGGTCTCGCCATACGCTTCTAGATGGAAAGGATCGATGGAATTTACGTCGTCAAGATCGACGGTGGCAGCTTCATAGGCAACATTCACGGGATGTTTGAGCGGGAGATTCCATACAGGGAAGGTCTCGTATTTTGCATATCCCGCCGTAACCCCACGTTTATGCTCGTGGTAGAGTTGGGAAAGACAGGTTGCCATTTTCCCGCTTCCTGGCCCGGGCGCGGTTACCACCACTAAAGGGCGACTGGTTTCGACGTAGGCGTTTTGTCCGTAGCCTTCGTCGCTTACGATATGGTCGATGTCATAGGGGTAGCCAGCAATAGGGGAATGAAGAATGCAGGTAATGCCAAGTGATTCGAGGCGCTGCTTAAAAGCATGAGCGCCTGGTTGGCCGGTGAAATGAGTAATTACTACGTTTCCTGTTAAAAAGCCCATGCTGCGAAAATTATCCAAAAGACGAAGTACGTCATCGTCATAGGTGATACCTAGGTCGCCACGTAATTTGCTCTTTTCTATGTCGTTCGCATTGATAGTGAAGATAATCTCGACTTCTTCCGACAAGCTTTTAAGCATGCGAATCTTAGAATCCGGCTGAAATCCGGGAAGCACTCGTGAGGCGTGGTAATCATCAAAGAGCTTTCCGCCAAACTCTAAATACAGCTTTCCTCCAAATTGATTGATCCGACTACGAATGTGTTCGGCTTGCAGAGCAATATATTTATCGTTGTCAAATCCAATCTGCATGAAAATGATGCCCCTTTCGAATGGGAAACAGCTGGCAATTTTTAAGATTCAATTAACAAGAGCGAAACTGGTCAAATTATAGCTTACTTTTACGTATTCTTATTTCGGGCACTCAGTGGAGACGGCGTAAAGTTGTTGGGGGTTCAGAATTTGATGCCATCGACCGCCCATTTTGTAAAGCGCCAGTCGTCGGTTCCCTTTTGATGGATATGCCCGGATGGTGGTTCGTATCCGCTACCGACAGATT
>JBMNSJ010000026.1:0-29183 GCA_050945135.1 Raoultibacter sp. | reverse complement strand
ATATTCAGAACGAACATATGAAAGCATCCCTCAATGGGGAGACGCCATAGTCTGGAGTGAGTTTCACACCTCAGATCCATGGCGTCATGATTGGGACTAGTCATCAACACATTTTTTCCTATAACCCTCAATATGAGATTTTATGAGAGGTAGTAGGACTAATACCTTAACCCTTATTACTCAATTTATGGACCTGAGATGCTTGAGGTGCTAAAATCCAGGTGCTACCTCATGAAGGGATCGGGCATTTGAACCTCTCTCAGTTGTATTACTTTAAAAAGCTTGCTGAATTACAACACTATACGCGTGCTGCTAAAGAACTTTTTATCACGCAACCAACCCTCTCTGATGCCATTTCTTCGCTTGAAAGAGAAGTTGAAGTTCCCTTATTCCAGCGCGATGGGCGCAAGGTGGAGCTTACGGTGTATGGCATAGAGTTCTACGAGTATGTGTGCGCATCGATTGCTAAGCTTGAAGAGGGAATTGCTGCTATCCAGAAACATAAAGATACACTCAGCGGCGTAATTAATGTTGGCACTGCCTTTACTACACTCGATGAATATCTTCATCCTTTAATAAACTCATTTAGTGCTGAGTATGGCTCTGAGATTCAAATAAACATTTACCAAGGATTTACTAATTACCTTACGCGTGGTCTACACGATGATCTGTTTGATGTTGTGTTTTGCGGGAAACGAAATGAAGAAACAGAAATCGAGTATTACCCTGTGCTCTATCGTGAATTAATGCTGTGCGTAAGAGAGGACCATCCCTTTGCTCAACGAAGCAAGATAAGCTTTGAGGAATTGCGCGACGAAGAACTATATACCTATAGTCGGGGAACTCCTATCGGAGAACAGGTGCATCAGATGCTTGAGCAATATCATCTGAACAATTCTATTCAGATTTACGATGACGACATTACCATGGCTTCTTTTTTGTCTTTTAAAGGAGGGGTTTCTGGCTTGATGCTTGAGTCAATTGGCCTCAAGCTCTTCAAGAATCTCGTGACTGTTCCTGTTGACGAAGTGCCCAAGGAGTTTTACTGCGTGTATCTTGCTTACCATAAACGTCGACTTCGCTCATCTGCGGTCGATGCATTCATTTCATACGTAAAGCAACAATAGACTAGTTGTTTTACTCGCTTCTCACGTGCACATTCTCATAATCACATGTTGAATTACGCCAATGCAGCAAGCTTAGGTACAGGCAATATAGCGAGAATTTAGCGTGGCTTGTTTTCGTGTATAGGTATGGCCACTATTCCGTGTTTTGAGCTGTGAGCATAGAGCGTGTTTCCTCTTTTGCAATGGAAAATGCATTCAAGACAAGGACTTTCTGCGCAGTAGGCATAGGAGTCTGTCTCGGTAAGAGCAAACACAAAATGGGGAGTTTGCTGGGGGAGCAAGTACTTAAGCTGCATACCCGTAAATGATTTGAGGGCTACCCAATCTGGGTGATCTTCTTCAGGGCTTTTCCACTCGAAACGTAAGAGATTGTCACCAAAGCCACCTGTGATCTCATACTCCGCGCTGATACTATCGGGAAGATCAGAGAGGCTTTTTGGTGCAAGGCGTTCCATTTCTTTACCGCAGCAGCTACCCGGAGACTCCCAGTTCATATAAGGAAGTACTAGCATAGGATCGCGAGATCCTCCCGTATAATGCGCAGGGGATTCAGAGTTGATACCCATAACCGTTTTGCCGCAACTTGAGCAATGAAAAAAAGGAATATCCTCAGATGAAATCCGGGGTTTCCACGAAGATAGCATTTTTGGATTGGCGTGGATTGACTCACTCATGATGTAAAAGCCTCGCTTACGTAAATAAACCTTTTGCGCCTTGAATTGGCTCATGAGATTTTATCATAGTGTTAGCTGCGGACGAAGCATGGAGATTGTCGGAAAGTCGGAAGCAGGACTGGTCATAACGAGGAGAATGTGCTTAAATAGCTGATGGTGCATTTAAGAGCTGCGCCAAAGACATTAATCAGTATGCTATTTCGAGAAAGTGGGTTTACCCCGCTTTCTTTTTATCTGAGGAGGTGGCCTGAGTGCTCACGCAGAAAGAACGTTCTTTAGTCGAGTCGCTTGAAAAAAGGGCTACCGACAAAGGGATAGAAATTGTTACGGTTGAAATTGTCGGAGCAAAAAAGGCCCCTACAATTCGTGTTTACATTGATATACCAGACGGAGTGGGTTTTGACGAGCTCTCTTCTTCACAGGTGTGGATTAACGAAGTTGTGGATGAGCTCGACCCTTTCCCCGGAGCCTATACGCTTGAAGTTTCTTCGCCTGGCATAGATCGACCCTTGCGAACGGTCGAACACTTCCAGCGTTTCAAAGGAAGCACCGTTGTTATTCAAACGGTGAAGCCGATTGAGGGGCGGAGTAAATGGACAGGAATCTTAGGAGAGGCAACAGCGGAATACGTCTCGATTACGATTGAAGACACTACAACCGAGATAGATTTTAACAACATTAAACGTGCCCAACTAAAAGGCACGATAGAGTTCAATTCATAAGGGTTGGAACGAAAGGAAAGATTGTGGCTAGTTCAGAATTGATAGAAGCTCTGCAAGCGTTAGCGCACGAGAGAAAAATTGATGAGTTTTATCTCATTGAGCGCCTCGAAGCTTCTCTTGCTAAAAGCTATCAGCATATTCTCGATTTAGAATGGGATGCTCGCGTAACCATCGATCGCTCATCAGGGCGCATTTATGTCTATGAATTAGTTCCGGTGGGAGAGCCTGATGAGGAGACCGGAGAATACGCCGAATTTGAAGAGCGTGATGTTACTCCTGCCGATGTAAGCAGAATAGCTGCTCAAAATGCAAAAAGTGTCATTGCTTCTATTGTTCGTGAAGCAGGACGTCAAAGTATTTATGAGGAATTCCGCAGTCGGGTAGGCGATCTTGTTACCGGTACTGTTTTGCAAGGAACACCTGATTTTACGATTGTTAAAATTCGTGACGGCGTCGAGGCGGAGCTTCCGCATTACGACATCAAGCGTAATCCAAACGAACGCAATGAGAGGCCCTCAAACGAGCACTATCGACATAATCAACGTTTGAAGACACTCATCATTGAGGTACGCGATCCAAACTCTGATGCACCAAAAATGCGTGGCGATCAAGCTCGACCGCCAATTGTTGTGTCACGTACTCATCCAGATTTGATTCGTCGACTCTTTGAGATAGAGGTACCAGAAATCTATGATGGCTTAGTTGAAATCAAGTCAATCGCCCGTGAGCCTGGAGCTCGTTCGAAAGTAGCGGTTGCTTCGCGTGAAGTTAATCTTGACCCTGTGGGAGCCTGTGTGGGGCCAAAGGGATCTCGTGTTCGCATGGTTGTTGAGGAGCTTCGTAATGAGCGAGTCGACGTTATTCAGTGGAACGAGAATCCTTCAATCTATGTCTCAAACGCGCTTTCTCCAGCAAAGGTTACACGCGTCAATATTGACGAGGAAAATCATTATGCAACCGTTATTGTTCCAGATGATCAGCTTTCATTGGCTATCGGAAAAGAGGGACAAAATGCGAGGCTTGCCGCACGCTTAACCGGATGGCACATCGATATCAAGAGTGCATCGTTTGCGGGAGAGCCTATGAGCGGAGATAACATCCTTATTGACGAAGATGTTGTGGGCGGAGAAGAAGATATCTTGTGCGCACATGAGAGTGAAGATGGCGTAAGGTGCCGCAACCATGCACGTCCAGGAAGCCGTTTCTGTGGCGTACATGCCGACGACGGTGAATAGAGTTTAGGTTTTAAAGATTGAATCATATGAAGACAGCGACTCAGAAAAGACAAAGAACCTGCGTTACCTGCGCACAGAAGGTACAAAGAGAACAGCTTGTACGGATTGTGTGTGATGAATCTGGGAGTGTCGTCATTGATATAAAAGGTAAGATGCCTGGCCGGGGGGCATATGTGTGCTCGGAGAAATGTCTCGAAGCGGCTCTGTCCTCAGGACGTTTGGGGCGTGCTTTAAAAGAGAAAATCGCAGGCGAGAAGCATGAGTACATCATCTCTGATTTCAGAGATGCGATGTGCATATAGGATAGATGAGGAGTTGTGTATGGCCAGCATGCGTGTCCATGAGTTGGCAAAAGAATTTGGTATGAACAGCAAGGATCTCCTTGACCGTTTAGCCGAGATGAAGATACCTGCGAAAAGCCATGCGAGTGTCTTAAACGATGCCTATGTTGATAAGGTTCGGAAAAATATTGAGCCTGAAATTAAACAACGCGCCGGAAAGCTTGAAGACAAAGAGGCTGTCAAGCTTGCTGAAGATCAGCGCGTTGCAGCTGAAAAGAAGGCTGAAGAAGAAGCGGCACGTCGTGCTGCTGTTGAAAAAGAGCGTGCGCTCCGCGAGATGGAGCGAGCAAAAAGAGCAGGCTCTGAACCAGGTGAAGACGGCGTAGAGGGGCTCGAGGGAGTCGAAGGTTCTTCTGGTGGAAATGAGGAGTCGGATTCTGCGCGCCGCACGAATCCTTCAGCGTTTGAGAGCTTAGAGGCTCAAATAAAGAGCGAAGAAGAACGTGTTAAGCGTGAGGCTCGTGAGGCGGAAGCTCGCAGGCGTGCTGAAGCTGCAGTCTTGGAGGTTGCCAAAAAGCAAGCAGTGGAAGAAGCACTTGCTGCTCAGCGCGGTGGCAAACGTTCGACTAAGCCATCTGAGACACGTCAAGCACCGGCAGCGGTAGGCGCTCCTTCAAAATCGTCATTTGGTGATCTTCTTTCTCAAATTGAGAACGAAAAAAAGCGCATGAACGAGCGAAAAGCAGAAAAAGCTAGCGCGAAAACTGCTTCAAAAGCTGATGAAAGAGGCTCGAAGAGTGCTTCTGCGCCTCAGGCTGATGAACGAGACGCTAAGCAAGGTAAAGCTCCCAAAAAGCAGGGTAAAAGTTCTCGGAAACGTAATTTCGAACCAGAAGTTCCCGAGCTTCTTAGTGAGAAATCTAACGAAGATCGTTACGCACAGATGGCAGTGCAGGCAGAAAAACTTCAGAGAGATAAAGTTCTGGCTGAGGCACGTGCTGCTGTTGAGGCTGCATCGCAAGAAGGCGAAGGACGCCGTAAAAAGCGTAAAGAAAAACGTGAAGCAGAAGCGCGCGAGAAAGCGGAGCTCGATGCAATTGAAAAGGGTCTCGATCCAGACCTTGTCTTAGATGATTCTGTGCTTGAGGTTGTGCAGGGAGCTACTGTATCGAAATTTGCAGAACTTTTGGGTGTTGCTCCAAACGACGTCATCAAACGATTGTTTATGCTTGGGCAGGTTTTAACTTTGACGCAATCAATGAGCGATGACTTGATTGAGCTAATTGCTGATGATATGGGTAGAAAAGTTCGAGTGGTTTCCCCGGAAGAAGAATACGCAGTTGTTTATCATGATCGGGAAGAAGACCTCAAGACACGTCCTCCTGTTGTTACGGTAATGGGTCATGTTGACCACGGAAAAACTTCTCTCCTTGATGCGATACGAAATACGGGCGTTGTGGAAAGCGAAGCGGGTGGCATTACGCAGCATATCGGTGCTTCGGTGGCAAACATCAACGATCGTCAGATATCTTTCATTGACACACCGGGTCACGAATCCTTTACTGCTATGCGTGCGCGCGGAGCACAGGTAACCGATGTTATCGTATTGGTTGTAGCCGCCGATGATGGCGTTATGCCTCAAACCATTGAGGCAATCAATCATGCTAAGGCTGCAGAAGTTCCCATTGTGGTTGCGGTTAATAAGATAGATAAGCCAGGAGCAAATCCTGATAAGGTTAGGCAAGAGTTAACCGAATACGGCGTCATTCCTGAGGAATGGGGCGGCACTAACATGTTTGTTGAAGTTTCTGCTAAAAAGAAACTTCATATCGATGATCTGCTTGAGACAATCCTTCTGCAAGCTGATGTTCTTGAACTGAAAGCTAATCCTGATGTTGAGGCTTCGGGTTTTGTAATCGAGGCAAATCTTGACAAAGGACGAGGCCCAGTTGCTACAGTCTTGGTACAACGTGGAACCTTGAGGCAGGGTGATTCCGTTGTGGCGGGTAGTTCATACGGACGAGTTCGCGCTCTTATCAACCCACGTGGTCTACCTGTTGAGGATGCAAAGCCTGCAGACCCTGTTGAAATCGTTGGCTTGAATTCTGTACCTACTGCAGGCGATGAGTTTAGAGTCTTTGAAGATGAACGTGACGCTCGTAAGCTTGCCGAGGAACGTGCCTTGCGAGCACGTCTAGCCGAACAAGAGACCAAGTCTCATATGAGTCTCGATGATTTGTTTAGTCGTATTGAAGCAGGCAAACAAACTGATTTGAATCTCATCGTTAAAGCTGATGTGCAAGGCTCCATCGAAGCGTTGGTGGATGCCTTCAACAAGATGGACCAATCTGAGGTTCACATCAATATTGTGCATTCTGCAGTAGGTGGTATCACTGAGACCGACGTAACCTTGGCTGCAGCTAGTGACGCGATTATCATTGGCTTCAATGTGAGACCAACCGGTAAGTCTAAACAGCAGGCGGAAAAAGAAAAAGTTGATATTCGCCTCTATCGAATCATCTATCAGGCAATCGAAGATATTAATGCAGCTCGTGTAGGTCTGTTATCACCTGATATGGTTGAAGAAGACACGGGAATTGCTGAGGTACGGGAGCTCTTTAAGGTACCTAAGATTGGCACTATTGCAGGTTGCTATGTTATCGAGGGTGAGATTTCGCGTGAAGACACGGTTCGTGTTGTTCGTGATGGAACCATTGTGTATGAGGGAGCGATAGACAGTCTGCGTCGTTTCAAAGACGATGTTAAATCAGTTCGCAGCGGATATGAGTGTGGTATTGGTATCGTTGGTTTTCAGGATATTAAGATCGGCGATACAATCGAGGGCTACCGTGTCGTTGAGGTTGAGCGGACGGAATAAATTATTTCAGATGAAAGAAGAATGTATATATGAAGCAAAGTGGCGGAAATAGGAAGGTAAACGAGCAGGCTCGCGAAATCATCGCGCATATTATGCTGTTTGAGGTATCAGATCCTCGGCTCGAACTCGTTACCATTGTTTCTTGCGAAGTAAGCTATGATCGCAGCGTATGCAAGGTGTTCTATTCAACAGAGCCCAGCCGTTACGAAGAAGTCGAGGCCGCATTTCAGGCTGCTTCTGGGCGCATTCGCTCGTTGATGGGCAAGCAGCTTACCTGGCGTGTAACCCCAGAGCTAAGATTTTATCTCGATACCTCTGTAGATGAAGCCGAACGAATTGCTTCGGCGCTTCAAAGAGATGCGAAAAGAGGAACTCATGAGTGAAGGCTTCACGTGCGATTCCTTAACTGACATTGCTCATCGTATCAGTGAGTTTGATAGTTTTGTAATTTGTGGGCACGTAAGCCCTGATGGCGATTGTGTTGGGTCGCAGCTAGCACTCAGTCATGCTCTTCGGGCTCTTGGTAAAGAGGCGCAGTGCATTTTAGTTAAAGATGAAAAAATTGAAGAGGGTCTTACCTTTTTGCCCGGTGCTCAAGAGTTAGTGCCGGCTCAAGCCTTTGTCGAAAGCCCAGATGTATTTATTGCTGTAGATGTTCCTACTCTTGATCGTATCGGTCAGGCGAGTGAAATACATACTCGCTGTAAAACTACCATTACGATTGACCATCATGGCGTCGATAAGCCTATGTCTGATTTAAACTATGTTGACCCTCGTATGGCGTCAACTACCATGATTATTTGGAACTTGATAGCAGAGATGGGTGTTGCCTATACTCCCGAAATGGCCATATGTGCTTATACGGGATTGATGACCGACACGGGTGGCTTTCGTTTTCAGAATGCAGATGCGGCTTCTTTTGAAGCTGCAAGTCAGATGGTGAGTGCAGGGGCCAATCCCGCAAACATCGCCCGAGAGGTATTCCAAACAAGAAGCCTTGCTTCGCTAAAGCTTGAGTCTCTAGCCCTCGATCGCCTCTATGTGCCCGAAGATGGGTCTTACGTGCTTAGTTACTTAAGCTTGAGTGATTTCGAGGCCTGCTCAGGAAATAAGGTTGATGCCGACCCTATCATTAATACGCTACGAGAACTAAAGGGAGCTCGAGTCGCATGCATGTTGCGTGAGCAGGATGGTTCTGTGAGGGGGAGCATCCGGGCAAAAGATGATACTGATGTTGCCGCGTTCGCTCGTCAGTTCAAAGGGGGAGGACATAAGGCGGCTGCTGGTTTCACCATATTTTCTTCGCTCGAAGAAGCTGTTGAAAAAGTCAAGAACCTCCTTCCTTCAGCGTTGAGTTCTAAGTAGAAGCGATTTGGATATGCTATCGGTGCTTGTTGAGCATAAAAGGCTCGCAATATGAAGCGTGGAACTTCTGGATTATCTCAAATTGTGGGCGTGTATAAAGAACCGGGAATCTCTTCACACGATGTTGTAAACCGATGTCGTTCAATATTTTCTGAAAGGCGGGTCGGGCACGCAGGCACGCTTGATCCTTCTGCACAAGGCGTACTGTTGGTATGTATTGGACCCGCAACGCGTTTAAACCCATACCTTATGGCGCAGGATAAGAAGTATCGATTTAAAGTTTGTTTTGGCAGCGCAACAGACACCGATGATGCCCAGGGCTTAGTCATTGAGCAAAAGCCTATACCCGAAATACTTTTTGATAGTGATTACGCGAAGACAGAAGTACAGGCACTCGTGGGAAAGCATTTACAAATTCCACCTGCTTATTCGGCGATTAAGGTTAATGGAGAGCGTGCTTATGCTGCGGCGAGAAAAGGCGACGCAGTACGCCTTGAGCCACGCGAAATCGAGATATTCGAGTGTTCTCTGAGGAATATCGAAGCTGAGGGCACTAGGCATCTTTCGTGGGAGATTGATGCAAGAGTATCAAAAGGTACCTATATTCGATCAATTGCTCGCGATTTAGGCATAAAGCTTGGAACCTGTGCTCATGTTACAAGGCTTGAAAGAACAGCTTCAGGTGGCGTCGATATGAATCAGTGTGCAAGATTGTCGCAGCTGGAGCAAGCGCCAGAATCTTTCCTTATAGATCCTGTACCCTTACTGGGCTATAAGACTTTAGAGATTAAAGAAAGATTTGTTACACTTATTAAAAATGGTGCGGCACTTGAGCACAATATGTTCGAGAGTATGAGTGAGAATACGAAGGATCAGACAAAGGCAGCAACTGGTATACTTGTTGGCGAATGCGACCTTGAACATGATGAGCTATTCTCGATTGTCGCAAAAAATGAACTATTAGCAATATATGGATATGATCAGGTGACACATAGCTTAAAGCCGAAGTGTGTGTTCTCAACGGGGGTTTTACGTGGCAGCAGTTATTAGAGTTGACGAGAATTTTAACCATGCCTTCTTTAAAGGGGCTTCCTGCGCTTTTGGAGTATTTGATGGCGTCCACAGAGGGCATCAGTTTCTCATCGGTTGCGCGTGCGAATCTGCTGCGGCTTCGGGAGGAAAGAGCATTGCTTTAACCTTTGATGTCGACCCAGATGAAATGCTTCACCCAACACGACTCCAGAAGCTGATGAGCAACGGTGATAGAGTTTCCTTGCTTGCAGAGAGCGGTGTCGATGCGGTGGTAATTCTTCCTTTTACCAAAGAGTTTGCCGCCCTCGAGCCTTTCGAATTTCTTCAGAACACTTTTAATGGCTTTGCTCCAGAAAGCCTTCATGTAGGTTTTGATTTTAGGTTCGGAGCTAAAGCGGCAGGAACAATTAAAGAGCTAGAGGAGTGGGGCTCAAACCTGGGAACCACTATACATGCTCATGATCTTAAAAGCCTTGATGACAAGCCTATAACCTCCACACGAATTCGACTACTTCTTAAAGAGACGGATATACAAAAAGCAAACGAGCTGCTTGGAAAATCGTATTTCATTCGCGGTTTGGTGCGCCCGGGAAGAGGGGAAGGCTCTGGGTTGGGCTTTAGAACCGCAAATCTCACCCTCGATCCGAGCATTCAGGCCTTGGGCGAGGGTGTGTATGCAGCTTACGCAGAAGTGGATGGAGTGAGATATAAGGCAGCAGTTTCTGTGGGGGTTTCTCCGATGTTTGCAGATGAAACCACTGCAACTTGTGAAGTCCACATCCTTGATTTCGCCGGAGAGATTTATGGCGAATCAATCAAGGTTGAGTTTATTGAGTTCTTGCGTCCCATGATTAACTTTGAATCTGTTGAGGAACTGAGCAAAACCGTTCTTTCCAACATTGCATGGGTTCACGAAAACCTTAGTCTTTAAATACTTTTGAATTACCTAATCGCTTGCATCGAGACCAATAAACTCTCGATAACTTGAGCGTACTTCGGCGTAACGAGATTGAGCAATGGGTATCTGGGCGCCATTTTGCATGGTGAGCGCTTTGTAGCTAATGGATTTGATATGGCTCATATTCACTACGAAGGACTTGTGTACCTGCACAAAGTGTTGATCGGAAAGTAAGACAGTGAGCGTCTTTTCAACCGAACTTCTTAATGCTACCGAGCGATATATGCGTCCATTTTTGCAGTGAGCACGTAATTGCCTGTCTTTTGATTCAATGTGGGTCAGCTGATTGTAGGCAATCTTGGCGAGACCACTACTTGTTTGCAGGCCGAACACTTTCTTCTGAATGCCGTTTACGTATGCGATGGTATGATCGAGCGCTTCAAATAGTTGTTTTTGTACAATCGGATACAGAAGAAACCTTTGGGCATGACAGGTATAGGCATCGTAGGCAAGCTCTTTTGTCGAGCTTAAAAACACCATGACTGCATCGGGAATAGAGTCTCGAATTTCTTTTGCGAGTGCTAATCCGTTTTCAGTAAGAGAATCGCAATCAAGGAAATAAATACCAATACGTGAATCTCCGCTGAGTGCCTTGCGTATTGATTTTCGGTTTGTAATTGTTCGTAGCTTAATATCTAGTCGTTTATGATTTCGTTGATATTTCTCGATTTCTTGAGTGAGAAATGAAAACAAATCGAGATTATTCCCACACATAGCAATATGTATCAAAGTAGTGCCACCCCCCCAATATCCTGGAGGTATTATATCGCTTAATTGATGATGCTGACAACAACGTCCCAGGTAGTTGACTTGTTGTAACAATTACACGTAAGAAAAGTGCTTAGCTTTCAAAAGAGCAATGTGTAATTATCGAACCATCCTCGAGGGCTTTCAACGAAAAACACTCGTTTTCATAGCTTGCATAACTATGCGATCCGTCTCTTGGGAGAGATACGCTCCCTGGATTTATGAGAGCGATTCCATTGCATATTTCTGCTTGCTTTCGGTGCGTGTGTCCATAGAGAAAAGCGCTTTGCGGGGGAAGCTCGGGTAGATGGTCGGGTCCCCATATATGTCCGTGCGTGAGGAAAAGAAGATGGCCATGCTCATCGCAAAAAGTTGAATAATCGCCCATAAGGGGGAAGTCAAGAACCATTTGATCAACCTCAGAATCACAGTTGCCTCTTACGGCGATAATGCGTTCGCTATATTCATTGATGACATCAAGAATTCCTTTTGGTCCATAGCCCTCAAAAAGATCATTTCGTGGTCCATGGTAAAGAATATCTCCTAGCAAAATAATACGATCGGGATTTTCTTCCTCGATTCGTGTTACAAGTTGTTCAAAGTGGGGAACCGAGCCGTGTATATCGGAAGCGATGAGTAGCCTCATAAAATACTCCTTTTCTGACTGTATATAGTAGCGTGCTTCAACGTTTTGAGCGACGATTTGGTTAGTGGTTTCCTAAGAGATTATCACAATATGACTTAGTAATAATATGCTTCTCGCTTCCCGGAAAGAGGTATTCGTATAACGCGATGAAATAGCTATCGGTCATTGAAGCCATATAATCAACGATTATCTGATTAGGCTCCTCTTTGAGATAGTCTTGCGCGGTAAAGGTTTTTGAGCGGGTTGCAAGATTTGTAACGTGGTGCTTAAACAGCGGTGATTCTGTATTGTTTGTCCGATAATCATCAAGAAGTTTTTCATACATATCGGCAAACATGCTCTCCACGATGTTGCCAGTTCCCGAAATCACGCCCTCTTGGAGATAGATCAAATCGTAGTTTTGTTTTTTCGCACGCTTCAGGTCTTGGAAAACTTCTTCACTCATTATGATGTGGTCTTTTCCGTAGCTATTGTTTACGATGTCAACCGTAAGATTGTTGATTATTGCAGCGTTTTGCTTTCCAATAACCGAGCTCTCGAAAGGATTCAGCGAAGAGATGATACCCATCTCAAACGCGTCTTGCCTATCTTTACCAAGATAGGCAACCATATCACTCACGCGCACAACACAAGCTTCTAGGGTGGATGGTCGCAAGCTACCGATAGTGCTTTCATCGATGTAGCAAGATTCGATGAGCTCGTCGAACTCCGAGAAGGAATTACGGGGCTCCATATAAAGGACCTGCTGTTCAAATTCGCCGTTATGGCACAAGACACCATCAAGGGTTTGAAGGCTGATATTACGACGGTATAGTTTATCGAGAACGCGGACAGAGTGAACATTGTGGTTAAAGTAGCGTCCTGTTTCGTGATGGTAGAGGCTGTTCAAAAAGCGCTCCCCGGCATGCCCAAAAGGAGTGTGTCCTATGTCGTGTCCAAGTGATATAGCTTCAATCAGTTCAGTGTTAAGCTTTAAGATGCGACCGATATTTCGGGCGATTCGAGATACGAGTTGCACGTGAAGACCCCTACGACAGATATCATCATTTTCAACCATTGAAAAAACCTGCGTTTTATCGGCGTAGCGGTTATAGGCAGGGATATTGATTACTTTTTCCATGTCGCGGCCAAAAGCAGTTCGCGTTATGGTTGCCTTGTCGTGAGGGTTGTTCTCTCTTCTTAGCACGGTAGATTCTTCGCAGCGATATGGGTTGAGGTAGCTGGTGGCGGCGTCGCGAGTAATCTGTTTTTCAATCTCAGGATTTAATTGCAAATAGGGTGTGGTCATGTGCATACTCTCTCTTGGAAATGAGCTCTCTTTTTGAGGTCATTGTATCTCAATTCCATGCAGTTCTGCTGAGTTCGCCGGCAATGCACTTATGTTAAAGTGGAGACGAAATAAAGAGTGCGGGAGTAAACGCGAAATGGTGAGAAAGTGGTCTAAAGGTCGATGGCCGGCATTAGTGAAGAAGATATAGGGCGTATACGCGAGGCAAACGATATTGTCGCCGTTTTTAGCGACCGTGTTCCCGTGCGCCAACGCGGTCGTGATTTTTGGTGTTGTTGTCCGATACACGAAGAAAAATCGCCATCATGCAAGATAGATCCTGCTACACAACTTTGGCATTGTTTCGGCTGTGGCGTAGGAGGCGATGTATTTAGTTTTATTATGCAAGCAGATGACCTGAGCTTTCCCGAAGCAGCTCGAAAACTTGCGGACAGAGCAGGAATCCATATACGCGAATCAAACTTCGATACGGGAGCAAGAAAAGGGTATAAGAGTCGTCTAAAAGAAGTATGCAAGGAAAGCGCAGCATTTTTTCATATGCAGCTGATGCGAAGTAAGGATGAAGGTGCTACCCAAGCGAGGTCTTATCTGAGTTCACGTAATTTTGGGGGAGAGATCCCAAAAACCTGGGAACTGGGTTATGCGCCTGGTAGAGGAGAGCTCAGTCGCCATCTTCTCGCAAAAGGTTTTAGTGCACAAGAAATTGTTGGTGCGAACGTGGCTATCCAGACTGGCGGATCACTGAAAGATCGCTTTTACAATCGTATTATGTTTCCTATCGGGGATATTCAAGGGGAAGTCATCGCTTTTGGTGGACGCATTGTAGGAGAGGGACGGCCAAAATATCTTAATTCGCAAGAAACCCCTATCTTTCACAAGTCCGAAATTTTGTATGGATTGCATCTTGCGAAAAATTCTATGACTTCAAGTGGTACCGCAATAGTGGTTGAGGGCTATACCGATGTGATTTCTCTCCATGAAGCAGGATTGAAAAATGCTGTCGCCACCCTCGGCACTGCACTTACAGGACGTCATATACGCATGCTTTCTCGTTATGCGAAGAATCGCATTATTTACCTCTTTGACGGGGATGAGGCTGGCCAGCGAGCCGCAGACAGAGCACTGTCTTTTATCGACGAGAGTATAACCCCTGAAGCAGGTCATAGAAAACTTGAAATAATGGCAGTTACCTTGCCCGACAATCTTGATCCGGCTGACTATATTGAGACCTTCGGTATTGACGGAATGAAAGCTCAGTTAGATGCTGCAATGCCGCTGTTGTCCTACGGTATTGATCGCAGACTTGCAGCTCATGATTTAAGTAGCGCTGAGGGTAGGGGTAGGGCATTAGCTGATGCGCTGCAAGTGCTTGCTCCAATCAAAGACTCTTTGCTGGCAAAAGATTATGCGGTGCAAATTGCAAGTAAGGTGCATGCACGAGAGGATGATGTTTTACTACGTCTCGAAAAACTTGAAGTTCCTCGCGCGCCAGGAAGGGAACAAGCTGAGCCTGCAGGAAAAGAGCCCGAAAAGGGAGAAGCCCGTTTTCCGCAGGAAGCAGTTATGCTCTCAGAAGTAGAAAAGAACAGGAGACGCTTTGAGCGTGAGTTCTTAAGTCTGTGTGCCTCATTGCCTGATATTGCTCTTTTGAATGTTGAGGTGCTCGCTAAAACACAGTGGCATAAACCGGTGCATGCGCTCTTGGCTCAAAGCATCCTTGATACCCTGGCAGAACATGCCTCTGCTTCGTCAGCAGAGCTTGTCCTGGCGGCCCAGAACGCGGTTCCTGAAGCCGGTAGCATACTCACATCAGGGAGTGTGACGAAAGCTAATGAACCTAAGAAAGTTGCTCAGTTCCTTGCAGAGGAGCTTGAGATTGGCGATATGGAAGAAGCAATATCTGAATTACGAGCTCAGCTAAACAATCCGCAAGGTCTTGATCTTGCCGACCAAGAGATGCTGTTTGCTACTGCTGTTGCCATGCAGAAAGAGTTGAATCAAAAGAAGTTGACGCATATTCCAATCGTTGAATAAGTTCAAGCTTGGTGGTTTGTAGCGCCCTTAATGAGAATCAAAATTTGTAGCGGAGGGATTCGCGCAGCTGATTTCGTTAGAATATATGAAGGAGCTGGACAATCTTCGTCTTGAAACCCACAATGAACATATGTACTAGATGCACTTACGAAGTTTAGCTTTATCTAGCTTTGTTGTGGTGCTGGATTATAGAAAAAGGAAGCATCGATGGATATTGTGTTATCGCCTGACCCCATGTTGAGGCAAGTCTGTGAACCTTGCGAAGTAGGAGATAAAAGCCTCAAAAAGCTTGCGAAGCAAATGGCGCGGGTTATGTACAAAAATAATGGATGTGGTCTAGCTGCCCCTCAAATTGGAGTCCTGAAGCGAATTATTGTTATAGATTGCGATCCTGATAGCGACGGGAAAAGCGCCTTGGTTTTGGTGAACCCCGTGCTTGAGCGAGTTTCGGGAGAAGCGGTAGTTGAAGACGAGGGTTGCCTTTCTTGTCCTGGAGTTGCGATTCCAGTAAAGCGTCAACCCTATTCAGTGGTTTCTTTTTATGACCTTGATGGGGAAGAGTGGACTATTGAAGGAGATGGTCTCCTTGGGCGCTGTCTCCAGCACGAGATAGATCATCTCGACGGAAAGACGCTCTTTGAAACCTGCTTGCCCACTGCTCGCATAGAAGCACTCAGCGCCTACGAGCAAGCGCGTGCCGCTGGCGCTAAGCCCGGTGAAACAACATTCGAAGTTAAAGCCAGCTAGCAAGGAGATATATGAAACTGGTTTTCATGGGAACTCCTGAGTTCTCCGCAACAATTCTCGAGGATCTTGTTGAGCATCATGAAGTGCTGGCGGTATACACTCGCCCCGATGCCATCAGGGGACGAGGAAAAGATTTGGTTTCTTCTCCCGTTAAGAGAATTGCTGAAGAGTATGAAATACCAGTGTATTCGCCCGTATCGTTTAAAGATTCTGAGGCGGTGGCAGAGCTTGCCGCCCTCGAACCTGAGGTTATATGTGTGGCTGCTTTTGGGCTGATTCTTCCTCGAGAAGTGTTGCAAATTCCGCAGTATGGATGCCTTAATGTTCATGCTTCACTTCTTCCTCGTTGGCGAGGCGCCGCTCCTGTAGAAAGAGCAATCTTAGCCGATGACGTAGAGACTGGCGTATGCATTATGCGTATGGAGGAAGGTTTAGATACCGGCGATTATTGTGTCTGCAGAACAGCTAGCGTGGAAAACAAGACAGCTGATGAGTTAAGCGATGAACTAGCTAATCTTGGGTCACACGCGCTGCTAACTGCGCTCGTGCATGTTGAAGCAAAAGCGAGCGACTGGACAAAGCAAGACAGTGAGCATATTAGTTATGCCTCTAAGCTTGAGAAGGGCGAACTCAATCCTACATTTATCGATACAGCGCATGAGCTTGCCCTAAAGGTTCGTGCGTCGAGTGCGGCTCATCCTGCTCGATGTATTCTTGCTGAAAGAAAAGTAACGCTTGAAGAGGTAAAAGAAGTCGCTTTAGAAGATGCTTTATTTGAGCAGCTTTCAAGCCATGAGCAGGGATCACTCGTCTATGTTCATAAGAGATTATTTTTACGGGCGTGCGATGCTGCGGTAGAAATCATTTCTTTGAAGCCTGATGGTAAGCAATCTATGAGCGCAAAGGCTTTTGCCGCCGGAATACCAGGAATTAAGCAAGAAGTAAAACACTGGGATGTTTTGAATGTCTAAACAAGGGCCACACACGAGAGAGACGTCAGCAAGGAGAGCTGCCCTTTTAGTTGGGCAGATAGTAAGAACGCGACGTGCGTTTACGCAAGAAGTAATATCGAAACATATCGATTCATCTGAGCTTGCAACTGAAGAACGAGCTTTTGCAACAAGGCTTGCGCTTGGCGTTACCACCACCTGTGGCACGCTTGATGATATTATCAATCGTTGTTTACGTGCTCCTTCAGACATTAATCCAGATGTACGAGATGCTTTGCGTATATCTTGCTATGAAATAATATTCTTAGGCAAAGATGCTCATGCAGCCGTTGATCAAGGAGTTGAGCTCGCAAAATCGGTAACTCCAAAGGTTTCTGGCTTAGCAAATGTAGTATTGCGTGGGGTATTGAAGCTTCGCGAGAGTTTTCCTTTTGGGGATATCAATACAGATGATGCGGCACTTGCACGCTATTTTGCTTTTCCTGAGTGGCTTACCAAGCGCCTTATTGCTGATCTGGGGCGCGAAAAAGCAATCCTCTTTATGAAAGCGTCAAATGAACCAGCCCCTCTCTTTCTTGCGGTAAACAATCTGAAGCTAAGTGATGATCAGGTGTTATCGGTGCTAAGGGAAAACGCTGTACTTGCACGAAAAGTATCACCTCCTGGCTTGAATTTAGAGGGCTGCTTGCGTTTACAGGATTCTCGCGCTCTTCAGATACCTGCGGTAAAAGAGCTTTTTGCTCAAGGGGCTATTCTTGTGAGTGATGCAGCATCTCAAGCAATCGCTTCGCTGATGACTCCAGAAGTATTTCCGAAGTCTTATTTGGAGATTGGAGCAGGAAGAGGAACAAAGACAATCCTGCTGCAAAGTACTGCATCGCGTCGTTTTGGCAAGCAGATGCCTTTAAGCGTTCTGGATAATCACGAGTTTAAGGTGAAGTTGTTAAAGCAGCGCATGAAAGAATATGACGTTGCCATCGAGAAGGCGTACCTTGCTGACGCACGAGATATGCAAGATTCATTGGGAGATGCAAGTTTTGAAAACATCTTCATTGATGCACCTTGCTCAGGGCTTGGTACTCTACGACGTCATCCAGAGATTCGCTGGAGGCTAGAGCCCGAAAGTATTACCAGCCTCGCAGAGACAGGCCTCAATATGCTTGTAGAGGCTTCAAGGCATGTTGCGGTAGGAGGAATTCTTGGCTATGCCACATGCACCGTGCTAAAAGAAGAGAATTCCGAGCTCATCTATAAGTTTTTACAAACTGAGATAGGGCAGCGTTTTGTTTTGCAGCCGATACAAGGTTCGGCCAGTTTTAGCACCTCGCTTTCGCCCGGTTCCTCTGATGCGCATTTTGCGGTTCGTATTAAACGACAAAGTTGAAGTGGTAAGATTAGCAATAACGAATTATAAGCTTGAAGGAGGGTTTCCCAAGAGCTTTAGAGGGAAAACCAAGAAAGGGTAGTTATGCAAGCTGCACGTATTATGGAAATACTTAATGTTGCCGAAACTGCTGCGATTGCTTGTGTCGATTGGGTAGGCAAGGGCGATAAGGTCGCTGCAGATCAAGCAGCTACAACGGCAATGAGAAATGCATTCAACGACATTGATTTTTCTGGTCGAATTGTCATTGGTGAAGGAGAGCGTGACGAAGCTCCCATGCTCTATATCGGAGAAGAGTTGGGCAAAGGCGGCGAAGAAATTGATATCGCTGTTGATCCTCTTGAGGGCACAAACCTGTGCGCGGCAAATAAGCCCAATGCACTAACCACCATTGCCATTGCTCCCAAAGGAGCACTTCTTTTCGCGCCAGATACTTATATGCAAAAAATTGCTGCAGGTCCAGCTTGTGCCGGAAAGGTGCATATCGACAATTCTGCTGAGGAGAATATTAAGGCAGTTGCTGAAGCATTGGGTAAGCCAGTATCAGAGGTCAACGTATGCATTCTTGAGCGCGATCGACACGCCGACCTTATCAAGGAGGTTCGCGAAGCAGGTGCTCGTATTCGTCTCATTGATGATGGAGATGTTTTCGGCGCCATCGCTACAGCGGTTCCAGGAACAGGTATTGATTTGTATATGGGTTCGGGTGGAGCACCAGAAGGCGTTTTAGCTGCTGTTGGCCTTAAGGCAATCGGCGGCACCTTCATGGGTCGCTTCCGTTTCCGTTCTGATGACGAGCGTGCTCGTGCAGAGAAAACCGCCGAAGTTGATTTGGATGGCGTACTCACTATGGATATGCTTGTTCGCTCAGATGATGCTGCTTTCTTGGCTTGCGGTGTTACCGATGGCGAAATGGTATCGGGCGTTTCTACTGCAGATGGTTCTATCACCACCGAATCAATCATCATGAACGCTCAAGACAAAACCGTACGTTTTATTAAGACCTGTCATCGCGGAGAAAACGGGCTTGTTCGTTTTAACTAAAGACTTCGTTTAAAATTGTGCAAGATAGCAAATCGGCTGATGGATAATCATCAGCCGATTCTTTTGTTTCGTGAGAAAACATATTTCGAAGCGAGAGTTTTTCTTACTTGGAAGTCTCGAGATCTTTTTGTCGAATGACGTTCCTTCGAATTTTCCCGTTAACTGTTTTAGGTAGTTCTTTAACGTAATCAATGATGCGTGGGAACTTATAGGGAGCCGTTTGTTCCTTGACCCAGGTCTGGAGCTCTTTGGTGAGTTCGTCTGATCCGGTGTATCCCGGTGCTAAAACAACGGTTGCTTTTACCGCAGTGCCGCGCATAGGGTCGGGAACGCCTGTAATGGCACATTCTGCTATTGCGTCATGCTCGAGAAGAACACTTTCAATTTCGAAGGGCCCAATGCGGTAGCCAGAAGATTTGATTACATCGTCGTTTCTTCCCACATACCAGAAATAGCCATCTTCGTCACACCAAGCAGTGTCGCCTGTGTGATACCAGCCGTCATGCATAGCCTCAGCGGTTTTTTCGTCGTCTTGATAGTATTCCATCATGACACCAGCAGGATGAGGGTCAATGCTGATGCAGATTTCTCCCGTTTCACCGGGGTTGCAACGAGAACCGTCGTCACGTTGAATTTCTACGGTGTAGAGGGGGACAGGTTTTCCCATCGATCCAGAACGAGGTGTGGAGTTGGTCAGGTTGCCAATCGATACGATGGTTTCAGTCTGCCCAAATCCTTCATACATCGTAAGCCCCGTGTGCTCAAGCCAATAATCAAAGATGTCTGGATTAAGAGCTTCGCCTGCGGTGGTGAGGTGTACGAGTGAAGATAAATCATATGAATCGATGTTAGCCTGCATAAGAAGACGGTACATGGTTGGTGGGCAACAGAAAGTTGTGAGTTGATAGCGAGAAATAAGAGACAGGATTTCATCTGCCGAAAAACGATCATAATCATAGGTTAAGACACATGCTTCCATGAGCCACTGTCCATAAAACTTACCCCAGACAGCCTTACCCCAACCAGTGTCAGCAATCGTGAAATGAACACCGTCAGGCTCAACGTTGTGCCAGTGTTTTGCGGTGAGGAGATGGGCAATGGCATAGGAGCTGTTATGTAGTACCATCTTTGGGTTTCCGCTGGTGCCACTAGAGAAGTACATAATCATGGGGTCGGCGGCAGAAGTCTCGCAGCGTTCGAAATCCGAAGAGCTTTCACGTACCGCCGTATTAAAATCAATCCATCCATCGCGATTAGCTGGCGCGGCGCAAAGACCTTGTTCGCCACTGAGCTCAGCACCAATTGGGCCACCAACAAGTTCAAGGCGGAAATTGCCTTCATCATCAATCGGCGTAAGTCCACCGCCACCGCCATTGACAATAATCTTTGTCTCAAGACTGGGGCATAAGGTATCCACGTTGTCGCATACGTCACAGATATCGCCTACATCGGTGGCGATAATAGCTTTAATATTTGCACTGTTGAGGCGATACTCCAGGTCGTGTTCCTTAAGCATGAACGTTGCTGGAACCAATACCGCTCCTAGCTTATGAAGTGCTGTTGCAACGAACCAAAACTGGTAGTGGCGGCGGAGGATGACCATGACCATATCACCTTTTCCGATACCGCATTCACGTAAGAAATTGGCTGTTTTATCAGACCAGAGCTTCATATCGGCAAAGGTGAAAATGTGCTCTTCGCCTTCTGGGTTGCACCAAATCATCGCTCTTCGGCCAGGGTCATTTTCTGCGATATCGTCGACCACATCGTATCCGAAATTAAAAGAATCAGGATAATCGGGCGTAAAGCTCTCAAGGATTTCCTGCTCGTTGTATTGTTCATTCACATAGCGTTCGTTGATGTATCTCATAAAAAGCTCTTTCTAAATATAAATACGGCGTTAGGCCATAGCTGGACAAGGTGTGTAAAACGTTGCGGCACTGTCGGGTGAGTAGCGGCAGTGCCTATAGAATTTGCCCATCCTCAGGTTTCATGACTATGGCAAGAAATTGACAAGGCTCTTCGCCGATTGCGATCATGCCATGTCCGCGCCCAGAGTCGTATAGCAAAACATCGCCCGCCTCAAGTTCTTCAATATGGTTTTCGTAGGCAAAGCGCATGCGACCCGAAATAATGTAATTTAGTTCTTGCCCGGTATGTCGAGAGAGGTGAATTGGCTTATCCTGCTCTTCTTCGACGTAAGGAGCTGTAACCAAAAAAGGCTCAGCCAGTTTATTCTTAAAGTGAGGTGCCTTGTGTAGGTACTCGAATCCTGCACGGCGCTTTATTGAAAGCCCCTCAGATGCACGCATAAGCGAATACCCACTGAGGTGTGGGTTTTCTCCGGTAAGGAGCTCTATGACATCGACTCCTAGTCTTGCAGCACATTTGTAGAGAAACGTGAAACTGAGGTCTTGTTCGCCGCTTTCTTGGGCACGATACTCTTCAACGCTTCGACCGGTGGCATCAGCCATTTCTTCAACAGAAATTTCTAGATCTACCCGTAATGCCTTAATGCGATTGGCTACCTCTTGTATATTCGGCTCCATGAACAACAACCTCCTTCACTAGTTTTGATAATCATGCTTTTTTATTTCAAACCTGTTAAGAACATAGCACAGATATCATTACCACACCTACGCTATGAACCCTACAGCACAGGATTGTAAAACAAAACTAGTTTCAAGAGAACGAGAGGGTAAAAACTGGCATGCTTTATCGATGGGGGGATGTATGAAGACAGGCATTGTCATAACCGTCCCGTCCTACTTCTCCATGATAGAATTGCCGTGAAACAAAGTAAGTCTTTTAGGTAGAGGAATATCAATATATGAATACGCAACAAAGTAACTACGCGAAGATACCCTTCTCGCTTGCCCCCATCACACTTGTAATCGGTCATTATGGTGTAGGAAAAACGAACTTCTCTTTAAATCTGGCATTCGATGCAAGAAAAGAAGGGAAAGAGGTTACCCTCATAGACCTTGATGTGGTAAATCCTTACTTTCGCTCAAGTGATTATGTAGAGCAACTCAATGCTGCTGGAATTCGAACTATTGAACCAAATTTTGCTCGAAGTACGCTGGATGTCCCGAGTCTTTCTGGGGCAATAGGACCTGCTTTGTCCTCTGCAGACGAAAATCATCTCGTGATTCTTGATATCGGTGGCGATGATGTTGGCTCAACAGCTCTTGGGCGTTATTCCGAAACAATCAACAATTTGCCTCACCTTAGCCTATATCTCGTAAATGCTTATAGGAATCTTACGCAAACTCCCGAAGAGGCGGCAGAGATGCTTGTCGAGATAGAAGAAAAATCTCACATAAAAGCAGATGGAATAATCAACAACTCTCACTTGAAGCAGGAAACCACACTCGAAACTATCAAAAAATCTCAAGACTTTGCCAAGGGGTGTGCAGAAAAAACCGGACTTCCGCTTCTTGCGACAAGTGTGCCAGAAAGCATTTTTGATGGTTCTTGCCAAAGCGCACAAGAAAAATCGTGTTATGAACCGAAAAGTTCGGTGGTTTTGTCGAGAGCTGACTTGCAAAAACCTTATATTGTGCAAGTATATGTTCGTACTCCGTGGGAGTAGGAATCTGATTGACTCACACGTCAACCAAAACTTCGTATGATCACATGTTACAAATACCTTATAGGACGAGAGAGGTAGCGTTTATGCCACGAATCATAGTTAATGATTACTACTGCAAGGGCTGCGGTCTTTGCGTGGACGCCTGTCCAACAGATGTTGTTGCGTTGGACCAGGATCGGATTACCGAGAAGGGATACCATCCGGCAATCCTTATAGACGAGTCGAAGTGTACCGGATGCATGAACTGTGCAGTAATGTGCCCAGATATCGCTATTACGGTAGAGAGGTAAGTTATGGCTGAGAAAGTATTAATGAAAGGTAACGAAGCGATGGCAGAAAGTGCGATTCGCGCTGGTTGCCGTTATTTCTTTGGATATCCAATCACCCCCCAGACTGAACTATCGGCTTATATGTCGAAGATGATGCCTAAAATCGATGGATGTTTCCTGCAGGCAGAAAGTGAAGTTTCTGCAATCAACATGGTATATGGGGCTTCTGCAGCTGGCGCACGCGTCATGACCTCTTCATCGTCTCCTGGAATCTCGCTCAAGACTGAAGGAATTTCTTACATGGCTGGAGCAGATTTGCCGGGTGTTATTGTCAATGTGCAGCGAGGAGGCCCGGGGCTAGGAAGTATTCAGCCTTCTCAGTCTGATTACTGGCAGGCAACGCGCGCACTCGGTCACGGAGACTTGCGTGTTATCGTATATGCTCCTTCAACAGTTCAAGAGATGGCTGATTATGCGTATCGTGCCTTTGATGCAGCAGATGAATACCGTACGCCCGTAATGATTATTGCAGATGGCTTGCTAGGGCAAATGATGGAGCCCGTAGAGCTTCCTGAGCACAAAACAGAGCTACCCGAGAAACCTTGGGCTACTGTTGGACATAAAAATCAGCGTAAGCACAATATTGCAAACTCTCTGTATTTGACAGCTGATGAGTTAGAAGATCTTGTTGTTGAGCGTTTTAAACGCTATGAAGTAATCAAAGAAAATGAGCAGCGTTGGGAATCCTTTATGGTTGAGGATGCTGAAGTCGTTGTTGTGGCTTATGGTGCAAGCGCCCGCGTTTCTCGCTCTGCGATTATGGCAGCGCGTGAAAAGGGATTAAAAGTGGGATTACTGCGTCCGATCACTTTGTGGCCTTTCCCCGTTAAGGCTTTTGACGAGTGCGTTAATGCCAAGGGATACTTGAGTGTTGAAATGAATATGGGCCAGATGATTGATGATATTCGTCTTACTCTTGGTAACGATACTCCAATAGAACACTTTGGTCGCACCGGCGGAAATATTCCAACTCCTGATGAGGTGCTTTTGCACATCGAGGGATTACTCGAAAAGGTAGGTGCATAAAGAATATGGCTACTGAAAATAAGATAGTTTTTGAAAGACCCCGCGCGATAGAGCCAAACATTTTTTCTTTTTGCCCCGGCTGTGCACACGGCATCGTGCACCGATTGGTTGCAGAAAGCCTTGTAGAGCTTGATGTGGATGGCGATACGGTCGGTGTTATACCCGTCGGTTGCGCCGTTACTTCATATAACCACTTTGCTACTGATGTTATTCAGGCGGCACACGGTCGTGCTCCTGCAGTTGCAACAGCTGTTAAGCGCGTACATCCTGATAAGGTGGTATTTTCCTATCAGGGAGACGGCGATCTTGCTTCAATCGGCATGGCTGAAACTGTTCACGCTGCAGCTCGAGGCGAAAACATCACGGTGGTTTTCATCAACAACGCGATTTATGGCATGACGGGTGGCCAGATGGCGCCCACGAGTCTTCCAAGCCAGGTGACTCAAACTTCACCCTATGGTCGTGATGTAAGCGCTACAGGTTTTCCGATTCATATCAGCGAAATGCTTGCTCCGCTCGAGGGTGTGGCTTATGTTGAGCGTGTAACGGTCGATAGTCCGAAAAGTGTCCGTAAGGCCAAGAAGGCTATTAAAAAGGCATTCCAATATCAACTCGATGGCGTCGGATATACCTTGATCGAGGTTGTTTCAACCTGTCCCACAAACTGGGGTTTAAGTCCTCAGGATTCCTTCGAATGGATGCGCGAGAATATGTTGCCTGAGTATCCGCTTGGGGTATATAAAGATGTCAAGGCAGAGGGTTTCGCGTCTGCTCTTGAAGCTGCCGAAGCAAAGCGAGCAGAGCGCACTAATGCTGAAAAGGGAGGCAAGTAAATGTTTAAAAATTTGGATTTACTCTTCGCAGGATTTGGCGGACAGGGAGCTCTTTTTGCTGGTAAATTGGTTGCATATGCAGGCCTTTTTGAAGAGCGCGAAGTATCATGGTTTCCTTCATACGGACCAGAAATGCGTGGCGGTACTGCAAATGTAAGCGTTTGTTTGTCAGATGAGCCTGTTGGGTCTCCTCTCGTTCTTAACCCTGATGTTTTGATTGCGCTCAACCAGCCTTCCTTTGATAAATTCAAAGACAGCATCAAAAAAGGTGGTATGGCGATTGTTGATTCAACCATGGTCAAAGATGTCCCCGAAATTGAAGGCGTTACTGTCTTTGAGGTTCCAGCTACTGGAATGGGCGAGCAAGACAGCACCTTAAAGGGTATGGCTAATGTAATTTTGACTGGAAAGCTCTTTTCAGAGACGAAGTGTTGTGAAAAGGAGTCCTTGCTGGCAGCGGTAGAAAAATGTGTTCCTGCCCGTAAGCAAGCAATGGTTGCAGCAAATAAGGAAGCGCTTTTGCAAGGAATGCAAGCATAAAGGAGCAAAGCTATGGTTACCGAATTTAAAGAGATTGGCTTGCGCATCAAAGGACTTCGCGAGGCTTGCGATGTGACGCGTGAAGAAATGGCAATCGAGCTTGAAGTTCCTTTGGAGACCTATATAAACTGGGAAGAAACAGGAGCCGATGTTCCGATTTCGGCAATCTATCATCTTGCACATAAATTTGGTGTGGAATTCACCGAGATACTAACAGGCACTGCGGCAAAGCTTAATACCTATCATGTCGTGCGTGCAGGACAAGGTCGCGAGGTAGATCGCTATCCTGGCTATTACTATGAAGATCTCGCTTGGCGCTATAGCGGCAAGATAATGCAGCCTTTGTTGGTTGCTCTTAATCCAAGCGACGAGCCGGCAAAGCTTGTTACGCATACCGGTCAGGAGTTCAATATTGTGCTTGAAGGATCGATTGCTTTAACCTGGGGAGATAACGAGTTTGTTCTCAACGAAGGGGATAGCATGTACTTCAATCCAAGCATCCCACATGGGCAGCGTTGCGCAAGCGATACACCCGCCAAATTTGTTACGATTATTGCAGAATAGGAAAAATCAGTGGACTACATTTTACGAAAATATTGCCCGCGGATTGAGTTTGATTCGTATGAGGATTACTACGAGAACTTCGAGATAAATGTACCGAAGGATTTTAACTTTGCCTATGACGTGGTTGATGCGTGGGCAGATCACGATATAAATAAGCAAGCTCTCTTATGGTGTGACGATCACGGGCAAGAAAAGTCATTCAGTTTTGCAGAGCTTTCTCGTCTTTCCAATAAAACTGCTAATGCTTTTGTGAACTTAGGTATTGGTAAGGGCGATAAGGTTCTTGTAATTTTGCGTCGTAGGTGGGAGTACTGGGTTTGTGCGCTCGCCTTGTGCAAGATTGGAGCAACAATCGTTCCTTCTTCTTTACAGCTCACTACAAAAGATATTGTTTACCGCTCCACCAGCGCTGATATTAAGATGATTGTCTGCATCAATGATGAGTATGTGTGCTCGCAAACCGAGCAAGCCATGAAAGAAATTGATACCGTAAAAGAGCGCGTTATTGTCGCAGGCACACGTGATACGTGGCATTCTTTTGATGAGATTATCGAAGATGCTAGCGAAAGCTGGACGAGGCCAACAGGAGAGCAGGCTGTCGATAGTAAAGACATCATGTTGATGTATTTTACAAGCGGTACAACAGGGCTCGCGAAAGCGGTTGAGCACAATTTTGCTCATCCTTTAGGTCATATTATTACCGCAAAGTATTGGCAGCAGGTTCAGGAAAACAAGTTGCACATGAGTGTTTCTGATAGTGGCTGGGCAAAGTTTGGCTGGGGAAAGATTTATGGTCAGTGGATAGCAGGGGCAACAGTATTTGCCTACGATATGGAAGAGTTTGTTCCTACTAAACTCCTTCAGAAAATTCAAGATTATAGGCTTACTACCTTCTGCGCTCCGCCCACTATGTATCGCTTTATGCTTCAAGAAGATGTGTCGTCATACGATTTGAGCTCGGTTGAGAATTTTGCTACCGCCGGTGAACCCCTTAATGCAGAGGTTACTTTAGCGTGGGAGCGATTAACGGGCAAAAAGATTCGTGAAGGTTTTGGGCAAAGTGAAGGCCCTGTTCTTTTAGCAACGTTTCCCTGGGTAGAGCCAAGACCAGGTTCGATGGGTAAACCTTCGCCGCTTCTTGGAATAAAACTTCTCGATGAAGACGGAGTCGCTGTTGAGGATGGCGAAGAGGGTGCAATATGCGTTACGGGGCTTAAGGAGAAGTACCCTCCAGGATTGTTTGTGGGCTATTACCGAGACGACGCGCGCACCAAAGAGGCTGTAGGTGGCGAGTACTATAACCTCCATGATATGGCGTGGCGCGACAGCGATGGCTATTACTTCTTTGTCGGCCGCGACGATGATGTTATCAAGTGCAGTGGATATCGCATCGGGCCTTTCGAGGTAGAAAGTGCACTCGTTGAGCACGATGCTGTTATTGAGTGCGCCGTAACCGCAGCTCCCGACCCCGTGCGAGGTAAAGTAGTTAAGGCTACCATTGTGCTTGCGCGTAACTGGGAACCGAGTGACGAACTGGTCAAAGAGTTGCAAGAGCACGTTAAGAAAACAACAGCTCCCTATAAATATCCCCGAATCGTCGAGTTTGTTGAAGAGCTCCCAAAGACTATCGGAGGCAAAATTAAGAGAAAGCTTATTCGAAATACCGATGGTATAGAGGATTAAAGCTATCACTTAGTTTTTTGTAAGCGTTCGAACTTTCAAACAGTCCACTTCTTTAGGTGGACTGTTTTTATATGAAAGGGTTTACATTTATAGTAAGCGCGAGAATAGGGAAGAGAATAAAAACTGCTTTGATAGGGACGTATGGGTGCCAGGCGAGTATAATGATTTTGCTGGCGAGGCAAGGATGTTTATGGTAGGCACCCGAAGCGCAGATTCAATCGAAATCAAAAAAATCATTCTAAGCGATGATCTTGTGCGCATCTGTCGCGCGCTCGAACAAAGCCCTCCTTATGATTTTGGCCATGACCTCAAGACACGTCTTGATACTTGCGGGCTTAGTGTTAGTGAATTTGCGAGACGATGTGGGGTAAGTCACACCATTGCAAGAAAATGGCTTTCTGGTTCGGCTCTGCCCAAAGGAAAAGAGCGTCTAAAAGAGATTGGAATGGCTCTTGTGATGCGGGAGGATGAGCTCGATGCTTTCCTTTTAGAAAACAATTATATGCCACTGTATGCAAAAAACCCTTTCGATCTTGTGGCGAAATATACGCTTTATCAGGCAAGCGATGCTTCGGATCTCGTTAATCAATACCATACCTACTTAACGCAATTTGGTATCGCGAAAGACGAGCCGATTCACGAGAGAAGAGCTCGGGCAATACATGAGCTATCTGAGAGCTTTAATCTAGTATTCCGCAGCTCTGATGCTAAAGAGTGGTTTGATAATCATAGAGATATGTTTTCGGCAAATGAGCGATGGATTATACCCTCGAAGGAGCTCATTCGTTTTCTACTGCTTTATCTTGATGAGTCTTCAATCCATGAAATGTATGTAAATGGCAAACTCCCTGTTTCTGTTCGGAATCTTTTGTATCCGATATCTCGAGAAGAAGAAGTAACAACAAGAGGTTTGCGTAACAAGCTCATTGTTTTTGGAATATGTCAAAATATGTGTGAGCGCGAACTCGATAAGATGCTTGAGTTTGCAAAGCTGAGAGCTTTTACTGATGCAAGGACTGCGGTCGAGATTGCATTATTAACTGCTGTAAGAATCGCTCACGAACGCTATCCTCTCTATGAACTCGCCTCAATCGACAAACGATGCTCACTCCTTTCTTCAGCTCAAGAAAATAGTGTGAGCAAACAGGAATTGACTAGCGCTGCAGAAGAATTGACTGCGTTTTACATGCAGGAATACGACAATGTCTCTGCACGAGCTGAGTATTATCTAAAACCTGGAAAACGAGGAGAAGAAGAGAAATTCTTCGAGCTCTATTACACAGATTATGCGGAAAGAGGGCTTATTGACTACGTGTATGACGTTCTGGTTTTGCTGAGAGATTCTGAGGCTCTTCCCGAAAAAGAGAGTAATGAGTTTGTGGGCTTGCTGAAGAGAAGAAGATTTGGCCTGCCCCCATTTTCTGTACCAACCAAAATGTTAGTTTCTAAGCTGCGATCGCTTGGATTGCAGGAGGTCTGTAGCCAAGCGAGCTATGGGGTC
>JBMNSJ010000025.1:0-29217 GCA_050945135.1 Raoultibacter sp. | reverse complement strand
CAATGGATACGCTACTATAACTACGAACGACCCCATAGCTCGCTTGGCTACAGACCTCCTGCAATCCAAGCGATCGCAGCTTAGAAACTAACATTTTGGTTGGTACAGAAAATGGGGGCAGGCCAGTTTTGGAAACAATCAAGAAATATCGCTCACCAAAACAAAGCCTTCGCAGTATTTTACTAACTCAACAACGCTCGGTATCTTTGATGTTTCTTATTGCTATAGTCCTTACTTTTATCCTTGGAATGTTTGAAAGTTATTCTTCTAGCCAGGGATTCACCTTGGTAACATCTGATGTGTCCATGCTTAGCAGCTGCGTGGTGGTTTTTGCTTTGTACATAATGAGCTTAATCAAAAAGACCTCTTCATGGTTTGCCCCGGTTTTTTCAGTATTTATGCTGGTCGGCGTAATCGGACTATTTCTTGCATTAATTCTTCCAGAATCTATTTCATTCCTTTCAATTTTTTTTGGGATTGCGATGGTTGTTTCGCTAATTTCTGTGTGCGCCTTTGTAATCGAATTCGCAAAAGAGCAAAACATCTCGCCGATCTTTCTATATGGAACCCTGCCTATGCTTTTAAGTCTTGCTTATAACTTTGGGCACATACTGAACTTACTTATGTATCAAAATCTAAATCAAAGTTTTTACGGAATATCTCAATTGGCTGCGGCCTCTCTTGCAAGCCTTGCCGCGTTGGTTGTTGTTTTGTTTCCCTTGTCCAGTAAAAGAACAGAGGAGAAAATGGTTTTTGAAGAGGGCGTTGCAGACGACAGTGCTGCAGCACTTTTTGAAACAGAGCAAAAAGGATCTTCGTTTAAAGAGGTCAGCGAGCGTTACGGTTTATCGGATAGAGAATATTCTATTGCCTTGATGTATTCGCAGGGAAGAAGTGTTCCTTATATCGCCAAGCAATATTACTTAGCTGAAACTACGGTGAAGTCTCATTTGAAGAGGGTCTATCTCAAACTTGCCATTCATAACAAACAAGAGCTTATCGACTTAGTTAATTCTGCAGAACAATAAATTCTCAAAAAGTGATACGTATATCGCAGTGACCGACATAGCCAAAAACATGCTGATTAAAGGTCAAAAAGCCTCGACCATTGAGTAGCTGAGACTTTTTGGTTCTTTTTCGAAGCTCGGACTACTGCTCTTTATAGAGTAGCGATACTACAGGTTGATAAAACCATTTTTGAACTTAACATCAGACATGCTTGTGCCTGCAATTCTATTCAGAGGAATAGCTGCTTCAATACGCTGAATATCCGTTTCGCTCAAAGTAATATCACGCGCTCTGAGAAGGTCGTTGAAATGGGAGACTTTACCTGTGCCAATCAGAGGAACAATGTCGTCCCCTTTAGAAAGCGCCCATGCATAAGCAAGTTGAGGAACGCTCACATTCTTTTCTGATGCGATAGTGTCCAGGTTTTCGATAAGTTCAATATTCTTTTCAAAGTTCTGCGGCTCAAGCAGTCCAATAGGCATTCCAAAGGGACGCTCGCCGCTTGCAACACGCTCCCTGGTCCAGTAACCGCTTAAGACTCCATGAGCAAGTATTCCGAAAGCTACGACGCCAATTCCTAGCTTACGCGCGGCAGGTAGTACGCTTGTCTCAATGCTGCGATTGAACAGGGAGTACTCCATTTCTACAAACTCAATAGGGTGTACCGCATGCGCCCTCTCAAGAGTCTCAGCATCTACCATACTTACGCCAATATGCCTTACGTAACCCTCTTTGACCAGATCAGAGATAGCCCCAATGGTCTCCTCAACGGGAATGCCAGTATCGATTCTGGAAGGTTGATATAAATCAATATAGTCAAGCTTTAGTCGGCTGAGGGTGTAGGCAAGATAATTTTTAATTCTGTAGGGGTCAACGTCCATTCCATACATAGCACCTCTTGGCTCCATGAGTCCACCAAACTTTACAGAGATGAAAAAATCCTCGCGAGGTCTGTTTTTTAGAGCATTGCCCAGAACCATCTCACTCTGACCGGAGCTATAAAAGTCGCCGATATTGAGATAGGTGATTCCTTTGTCGAGGGAGGTTGAGATTACTCGCTCGTTTTCTTCTTGCGTCGCTTGGTGCATGCTCATGCACCCCAAGCCTAGTCCTTGATATCTCATGTCCATTCCGTCCTTTCTTCCGATTCGTTTAGCTTGTCTCTTAATCCATGCTGTGTTGAAAACGTGATGAGATTGGATATTCTTCAGAATAATATCCAATAGCGTATGGCAACATTTCTCCTTTCAAGGATCCTATGGGCACTTTAAACTAAAGTGCCCATAGGGAAGGGAGGGGAGAGACGTGGTTTAGTATGAGCTAATTATTGAGTGCGGTCTCCGCAGCTAAATAGCCTGTTGCCCAAGTGAGTCCATTGCCTCCAAGGATGGAAGTGTTATACAGCGAACCACCATAGCTCGACTCGCCATAGATGCCACCTGCGGTAGTGAAGTTAGCATACAAGCCGGGTATGACCTTTCCCTCTGTATTGATTACGCGGAGCTCAGGATCAACACGAAGACCAGCGAGCGTCTTGCCGATGCAGCCACCAATCTTAGCTCCATAGTAAGGTGGTGTTTGCACGGGGCTCAGCCAGCCAGGATTATACGGCCAGACAAGATCGGTATCTTCGCCCTTTTCGCATAAGTCGTTCCAATGCTCGACGGCGTCCTTTACGACATCGGTGTCGAGACCCAAACCAGCGGCAAGGTCATCAAGCGTGTCTGCCTTTATGACATAGTCGTTTTCTACTGCCTCCTCAAGCAGGGTTACGTAGTCAGGATCAACGAGGTCGGTTTCAAGATGGGGTTCATCTTTTCTGAGAGGACGCCTCTCAGATCCCGGGTTCATGCCAAGCTTATCCATGTACTGCTCGTAGTCGGCGTCAAATATTGCGTAAGTTCGCGCACCCTGCTGCGACATCTGGATAGCGCCTACAAGGTGTTCACCTATTCCAGTGATATGAGGAAGGTTGGGCTGAGCAGTTTCTTTTCCAGGCAATTCTAATGAGTCGAAGAATTCAGTACGAACGCCTCGACAATCAATATTGAGCCACGGTACTTGTAAGAGCTGGCGGTTTCCCCAGAAGAACTGCCAGTCGCGTGAGCCATTGTCAGGAGCAGACTCCCAAGCAGCCCATGAGTCGAGACCACTCATGTCGGCACCAACACCTAGAGCCATGCGAGTACACTCACCGGTGTGCTGTGGCATAGGACCCCCATGTACAGCACGTTCATAAGCGGTGGGGATATATTTTTTCATCATATCCCAGTTCATACCAATGCCGCCTGAGCAAAGGACGACACCTTTCTTGCCTTTGAAGTACAATTCTTCACCGCTTGTACTCTTCGCCATGATACCAACCACGGCATTATTTTCTACCACAAGACCTTCGCAGGGTGTATCGAAATGAAACTCAGCACCGCCCTCTACTGCGAGATTATACATATGGTCACAAATTGTTTTGAAGCCGAGGATGGAAGTTTGTTGACCAGTGAGTACGGCAACAGGTGTATAGGATTCGCCCACGCAAACCCATGGCACTCCAAGCTCGGTCATCCAGTCTGCGACTTTTCCGCCATAGTCAGCTACATTACCCAGAAGGTGCTGATCAATGGCAAACTGATAGTTTGGCATAACATCTCTTACGAATGCATCTCTATTGTAGGGGAAAGAGGGCCAGGCAAACCCTAGCTCGTCTTGCATCTTTGAACCTCCGGGTCCGTTGAGATAATGACCAGCAAATTTTGTGGCACCGCCCCAGGTTGGATCTTTTTCAACAACGATGACAGAAGCCCCCTTTTCGCAAGCAAGCACCGCTGCGGCAAGCCCGCCGCCGCCGGTTCCCACGATAACGAGGTCAGCCTCGCCACTCCACTCTGATGGCGGGGTAAGAGGTTCTATAGGAGCGGCTTCGCCTAAGTCTTCGCTTCCTGCGCTTGTTGTTGCTGAAGAACTCGAGGTGCTCCCGTTAGAGCTACATCCAGTCAAAGCTGTGCTTCCCAAAGCTGCTCCTCCCAGTGCAGCAGCACCCACAAAGGCTCCACCTTTAATAAAGTTCCTTCTCGACAACCCTTCTTGCAATTCCATTTCCTCTGATGTCATAAGATCTCCTCCTTAGTAATCATTCAATACTCGTTTGAATGCCTCTCCTTGAGAAGAAGATAGAAGAAAAGAGCATGCTTATGTGCCACGAATTGGGGTAAATCAAGGAGCGAAACGGGGTAATTTAGAAATTTACCAGGTATTTTAAGAAGGAGGGTTTTCGAGACCGCCGCATTCAACCACTCTGCCACCCCTCCGCATGGGTGTAATAACTCACTGGTCAAGCAAGGTCAGTGCTGTGATAAGCCTAAGCGTCAACAGTATCGGCTGCCGTTAGGCAGACGAAACAAAAATCAAATGGCGGAGAGATAGGGATGTCACAGCTGCTTCGCTCGACGCTCGCATCTGCATACGTCGCACTTCGTGCTCCTCTGCAAACAACACAAAGGTGTTGTTTGCCCCTCTCGGGTTCGAATCCCTAAAAGGACCCGCCTAGTAATCGTTATTGTAATATAGACAACTCTTCAGTTTTCAAATGGCGGAGAGATAGGGATTCGAACCCTAGGTACGCTTTTGGCGCACACACGATTTCCAATCGTGCACCTTCGGCCAGCTCGGTCATCTCTCCGTTTAGCCATGCTGCTTGCCACACGTAGTGGTAGTAGCGGATACGTAGTATACCTTAGTCAAATTTTTCCGACAAGCAAAGAAGCTGAGTGTGACTCAAGATACCTTAAGCAGCTTCAGCTGGTTGTTCCTCAGAAGTTGCTTCGGTTCCTTCGCTCGTATTTGCTGATTCATCTCCGGTGCTCTCAGAGCTAGAGCCTTCAAGTAAATCAGTTTCATTAAACGAACTGTCGGTGGCAGTGTACTGAGTTACATCTACATTGTAAGGTACGTTTTCTGGCATATCGTTAATCTCGATCTGTGCCTTTCCTTTGTACTCTTCGTACCAGCTGCTGTAAGCTTCGCTCTTCTTAGAACTTTCGAGGCTGCTCTTGATGGCAGTGACGAATTCTTCAGGAATTTGATCAAGGGAAGTTACGGTTTCTGGAGCGGTGAATACATCGGTGCATTTGATGATGTGAATGCCATACTCACTGGTAACAAGCGCGCTTGTTTGGTCTTTTTGGAGTGCGTTAAGCGCCTCGGTGTATTCGGTGACAAATGAGGTCATTTTATCCCAGCCCACATCGCCGCCTTTTTCGGCAGTGGCGCTATCTTTAGAATATTGCTTTGCTGCTTCGGCAAAGTCTAGCTCGCCAGAATTTACTTTGGTCAGTACTTCCTGAGCTGTTTTATCGTCTCCAGCCTCAAAAAGGATATGGGAAGAGCGCTTTGCGCCGTTATAGTACGTGGCGTAGGTTTGCGCACTTTCGAGCATTTCTTCCTCGCTTGGTTCATCAGCTTGAACTATCTGCTCTTGAACTTTTTGCTCGAGAAGGGCTTGTTCAATAGAATCGCGATATTCTTCTTCGGTGATGCCTGCCGCCTCGAGAGCTTCATCCCATGCGGTGGTGGTGTCATAGTAAGATTTGGTTTTGTTTACATACTCATCAATTTCGCTGCTGGGAACTTCAATATTGTTTTCCTTGGCAGCTTGAATAATTAGCTCTTTGCCAACATAAGAATCAATCATTTCTTCGCGAACAGATTCGGGTGTATAGCTATAGTCGACTAACCACTGGCCCCAGTCATCTTTATTAGTAAGACCCGCTGAAGCGCGGTACTTCTCGATGTCTGTTGTGATGGTGTCTTCCTGAATTTCTATGCCATTAACCTTGGCAGCCACGCCGCCAGTCAAGCCCTCGACTTTGATGCTCGAACTGCTTGAATTAAGGTCGTTACATGCGGTAAGTCCGACAACGCAGGCTAAAGCGATGCTAACAGCACATGCGACTCTTCCGATTCTCATAGCTTTCATTCCAAACCTTTCTTATGTACTTGCGTACGTGCCCTCTAGGTAACGCTCAATTAGCACCCGATTATTTTCTCACAGCACAAAAAACGTGGTTCATCTTGCACAATATGACCATGTTCTAAATTGAGCCAGATGGTCTCCCTAAGATTTATTGGCTTTCTTGCGTTCGATTGCAGAAAGAATTCTTTTTCTGAGACGAATGCTTTGCGGAGTGATTTCGACCAATTCGTCATCTTCGATATACTCAAGCGCTTCTTCGAGCGTGAAGGTAATCGGAGGAGTGAGCTGAATTGCTTTGTCTGCACCCGAAGAACGTTGGTTGCCAAGCTGCTTGCTTTTAGCAATATTGACTACCATATCGCCCTCTTTGGCAGATTCTCCCACAATCATTCCCTCGTAGCACTCTTCGCCGGGCCCAACATAGAGACGTCCACGCTCTTGCAAAGCATCAAGGGCGTAGGCAACGCTTTTCTCGGTTGACATCGAAATCATCGAGCCGTTTTTTCGTCCTGCATAATCGCCACGATAGCGTCCATACTCAGAGAAGTGGTGAAACATGGTTGCCTCTCCACGTGTTGCATTCAAAAGACGTGTGCGCAAGCCCATGGTCCCGCGTGAGGGAATCTTAAACACGAGGTGGGTTTGATCGCCACGTTGGAACATGTCAGTCATTTCGCCGCCAGCACTACCGAAGACTTCGATTACTTTGCCTGCGTATTCGCTGGGAACATCAACTGTCGCCTCTTCGATGGGCTCAAGCTTGACGCCCTTGTCATCGGTTTTGATGAGAACTCGTGGCCTGCCTACCTGGAACTCAAATCCTTCGCGGCGCATCGTTTCCATGAGTACCGAAAGGTGCAGAACGCCACGGCCTGCCACTTCAACACCGCTTTTATCCTCGAGCTCTGTGATGCGCATTGAAATGTTGCTCTCCGCTTCTTTCATGAGGCGCTCTTTGAGCTGACGCGCACCAACGATTTCGCCTTCACGTCCAACGAGCGGACTTGAAGAAGCCTCAAACACAACAGCCATAGTGGGTTCTTCGACTTCGATAGGATCAAGTCGAATCGGATGCTCACGGCTGGTAATCATGTCGCCAATATCTGCATCATCGACACCAACGACGGCAACAATATCTCCGGCAGTTGTCTCCTGCTGCTCCTTTTTGCCCAGCTCCTCGAAGGTGAACACTTGCTTGATGTTGGTGTTATAGCGTGTGCCATCATTTTTAATGACAAGAACGGGCTCCGCTTTGTGAATGGAGCCGGAGAAAAGACGACCAACACCGATGCGTCCCACAAAACTTGAGTGATCAACCGTGCAGACCTGAAGCGCAATCGGACCATCGGGATCGCAGTCGGGAGCTGGAACTTCTTTCAGGATAGTATCCAGGAGGGGAAGCATGTTGTTGTTGCCATCATCTGGCTCATAGCGCGCATAGCCGTTCATGGCGCTTGCATAAATTACGGGGAAGTCGAGCTGCTCGTCGCTTGCCTCAAGCTCAACCATGAGGTCGAACACTTCGTCGACCACTTCTTCGGGACGCGCGCCGGGACGGTCGATTTTGTTTACCACCACGATGATGCGCAATCCAAGCCCAAGAGCATGGCGAAGCACAAAACGAGTTTGAGGCATGGGTCCTTCGAACGAATCGACAATAAGCAGGGCACCATCAGCCATATTGAGTATACGCTCAACTTCGCCTCCGAAATCGGCATGGCCGGGGGTGTCAATAACATTGATTTTGACATCGTTGTAGCGTACCGAGATATTTTTTGAAAGGATGGTAATTCCGCGTTCACGTTCTTGGTCGTTTGAGTCGAGCACGCGTTCTTCAACTTGTTGGTTTTCCCGAAACACACCAGAGGTGTGGAGGAGGCGGTCGACGATAGTGGTTTTCCCATGATCGACGTGCGCGATTATGGCAACATTGCGTAAGTGTTCTTGTCTCATCAAGCTTCTTTCTTTTCTTGTTTTGTTCTAATCGATGTCATCAAATTCTTCAGCGATTCTTTGCTGCTCCTCTTTGAGGCGTTTGAGATGTTCATCGAGATTTTTGATAGTAGAGAGTGCTGAGATAAGTTTTACAATACCCCAGATAACGGCCGTACTTCCCAGAGCAAGACCGATGGGAAAGCGCCTGAAAAACAATGCGACCACCACGCCTAGAGCGCCGATGATAAGTGCATTACGGCGTTCGTCGAGCATCATGTCGCGCTGAGCAACGAGCTGAGTTCTTGCAGCGGCGATGCCAGCAAGACGAGCTTCGTATTCATTGGTGGGAGAATATCCACGACTTTGCGAAGCAGCGCTGGAGCCTCGACGAGCTGCGCCTTTGTCGCTCATGAGGAAGTCGTAGGCTTCTTGCAGGATTTTGAACTGTTCGGTCGCACGATCTTGAAGCTTCTTTTTGGATGCAAAACGATCGGGGTGAAGTATCTGAGCCATTTCTTTGTAGGCGGTCTTCACGTCTTCGATTGAGGCATCCTCGTCAAGCCCCAGTATTCGTAGTGCTTCGATTCTGTTCATGGTTCCTCACATGCGCATTCCGTATATCGAATCAGTATAGTACCACGACTAGGGCTTGTGATACCCTGCAGCGTCCTTAGCCCCATACGATGGCGACAAAGCTTTTTCTTGTCAACAAAGTTAAGGTTGCGTACCATAGAAACATGAGTGGTCCGTGTCCAACAAAAGGGGCGTATCGATGGCTGCATCCAATTTCCCACAACCGGTTCTTGCTGGTAAAAGCGCAGAGTATTCCGAAGTAGTTAACGACCTACAAAAAAGTTATGGATTTGACTTCGTTGCAATTGGTCTTACCTCTTTTGTAGGGGCTCCGCTTCGTTGGGTGTATAGCGCTGGCGCAACGGGGGAGCGCTATAAAAGAATCGTGCTTGCACCTGGTCACGGGATTGGCGGCATCGTCATCAAGGCTGGCAAGCCCATGATTTTTACCGATATCGATAAAGAAATCGATCCGCGCGAGTACTCTTCGTATCCTATTGTTTTTGCTGAAGACCTTCGAAGTTTTAGTGCCTTTCCTTTGGTGCAAAAGGGGAAGGTGGTTGGTACCTTGCTGTGCGCATTTAGAACCGTAAGCTCTGATCACGCACAGGTTTACAAAGATCTAATTAGAGATATGCACGGAAAAGTGCAGGGTCTTGACGTAATCACCGAAGGCTTTTTAGATATGGGAACCATGATTACCGCGGAGGCTCGAGAAGCTTCTGCTGATCAGCTCAAGGTCCACTCAGACTTATCGCGAGTCATCTCTGCTCAGGAAAATGAGCGAAAACGCATCTCACGTGAGCTTCACGATGGCATCATCCAAGAGTTGCTCTCGGTGTCTTTTACGGTGCGTGAGCTTGAAACCTACCTCGAAGGTGAGCGTGCTCGCGAGCTTTGCGAAATTGCTGGGAATAACATTAATCGCATTCTTGACGAGCTGCACAACATATCGGTTGAGCTGCGTCCTTCAGCGCTCGATCATTTCGGTTTGCTGTCAGCATTGCGCTCGCAAGCAGAGGTTTTAGAGCGTGCCTACGGTGCAGAGATTATCGTTGTGGGCAATATGCGCGAAAAGCGTTTTTCCGCCGTATTGGAAACTCAGATATTCCGTATTTGCCAAGAGGCAATATTAAATGCATGCAAATACTCGGGCACCGATCAAATCGTTGTTGAGCTCGAAGAGTCGAATGAATGGATTCATACTAGAGTAAGCGACCAAGGTGAAGGTTTCGATGCAGATAACCCTCCTATTAAAGGAAGTGGCTGCGGCTTGTCGGGAATGAGGGAACGGGCAAGCCTTATTGGAGCAACGCTTGATGTTGAGTCGAGCGCGGCGGGAACCACCATCACCCTGGTAGCCCCTTTGGGGCTCAGTGAGGAGAGAAAGCAATGATACGTGTCGTAATAGCAGATGATCACGAGGTAGTGCGCGCTGGTGTGCGTGCTCTTCTTGAGAGAAGTATCGAAGACGTTACGGTTGTGGCTGAAGCAGCAGATGGCTCAGAAGCCTATTCGCTTGTAGCTCGCGAGAAGCCCGATTTGCTGTTGATGGATATTTCAATGCCGCCTGGGGAAAGCGGTCTTATTGCTTGTGAGAGAGTTACGCGAGATTTTCCTAAGACGAAGGTTATCATCCTTACCATGTTTGCCGAATCGGAGTATTTGTTTTTCACTTTACGCGGTGGAGCGTCTGGTTATGTGCTAAAAACAGCATCGCCCGAAGAGCTTACTTCGGCAGTTAAAACGGTACACGGGGGAGGCACCTATATTCATCCGAAAATGACCGAAGCGCTTGCCCGTCAGCTGATATCACCTGGCTCTGATCAAGATTTATCCTACAAGACTTTAACTACACGCGAGCTCGAGATACTGCAGCTTCTTGCAAAGGGCTACACCAACAAGGAAGTATCTGAAAAGGTGTTTTTGTCGGTGAAGACGGTTGAGGCGCATCGTTCTAAGATTTATTCCAAGCTCGGATTCAGCACGCGTTCAGAGTTAGTGTCTTATGCTTTGCGCCATAAGCTGCTCGACATCTAAGCGGTTTCGCTGAGCTCTTCTGTCTTTTCGGCATTCTGAACAGGAGTAACACGCACTGTCGGTTTGACTGAAAGCGCTTTAACTGGACAGACATCGATGCACTTTCCACAGAGCATGCAATCGCCCGCATATACGGCACCTGCACCTTCGTCTACAGCAGGTTCTAAAATCTCTGGATCGGCAATACAGACCTTCTTGCATGAATCGCAGCGTGTGCAGACCTCGTCATCGATATGCACCTTTAAGAGCCCTACGCGACCAAGTGCTTGATAAAAGCCACCCAAAGGACACATAGATCGGCACCAAGTGCGATGTCCCCAAAATAGTTCCATAACAACAATGAGCCCCAGGGTTACAAGACCTGCGGTACTTCCGAAGAGAAAGAATTTGTTGATGGCGCTAATGGGCGAGAAGCTTTCAAAGAAAGGAACACTCAAAAGAGCGGAAAGAATCACCACAGCAAGCGCGACAAGCATTTTTGCGCGGCGGGGGATTGCCTGTTCCTTCACCTTAATGCCGAGTTTTTCCCGTATAAAATCAACACCCTCAAGGAAAAGATTTACCGGACATGCCCAGCCGCAAAAGACACGTGCCCCTAAGACACCAAAGAGGAGCAGGAGCGGCAAGGCATATACAAGCCACATCACATCAAAACTCTTTGATGCGGCTATAACCTGCAAGGTTACGAAAGGGTCGATGAGCTCGATTGGACCGAGTTGTGAAGAGGAAAGACTTCCCGAGAAGAAGGTGTCGGTGGGAACAGGAAGTGGTTCGTCTCCGCCAACTGTGAGGCCAAATAAACTCCAGCCACTGATAATCAGAGGTGAAAGAAATAGAAGAAAAACCGCGCCCTGAACAACACGTCTGGTATTGCGCCAGCGATGCCGAGGCGCCTTTATGTTACCGGAGTGACTCATTACCGGTAATGGCCCTTTAAGCTGGGGTCATCTTCGAAGTTTGCATAGACAAGATTGATTCCGAGAACGCCTTCGATTTTTATGAAGCTACTCGCAATCGTATGCGAATCATCGGTAGTCTCGGCCTCAATGGTTACCACAACTTGATTATCGTTGAGTCCATGAACTTCTACTCCTTCGATAGAAGAAAGAGCTTGAGAGACTGCAGAAGTAGAGTCTGGAAGAGTTTCTACAACAAGGCTTGAAATAACCATGGTAGTTCCTTTCTTAAGCAACAGGATGGCAGCTTATACATTGCATGCGATCGGGAAAAATCTGCTGGCTGCTTGAATCAAACCCGACGTAGTGATCTTCGGGCATCGCACCTGAATCAGTTAGCATGGGATTGGCTAATTCGCCAGCACCGTGGCATCCGTAGCACTGCAGCGCGCCACCTTCTTCGAACTTGCCAAGATGGCTTTCAGGCTGAAGCGGCGGGGTAGAAGCGATTCTTTCTTCACCTGCAGTTTCTGTTTTGCTTGACTCTGCCTGACACCCCACAAACGCACAGAGCGAGAAGATTAAGGCGAAGAGGCTTATGACAATGGTTGTTTTTTTCATGCTGGCCTCCTTAAATCTTCTCGATTGCGACACATGTTTTCTTGTAGTCCGGCTCTTTAGAGAGCGGGCAGTAGTAGTCATGAACCGCCAGGTTAACGAGAGTTTCTCGTGCAAAGAAGGGTGCGAACACAATACCTTTTGAAGGTTCGGTTCTACCCGCGGTTGAGACCCTAATGTCAACCTGTCCGTGACGGGAGCGGACTCGAACCATGTCGCCATCTTTGACTCCAAGATTTTCGCAGTCTTCGTGATTGATATTAAGTAGGGCCTCTGGGAGAGCACGATTGAGCTCAGAAACGCGACGCGTCATTGAGCCGGTGTGCCAGTGCTCGAGCAATCTGCCTGTGCAGAACCAGAAAGGATACTCCTCATCAGGCTCTTCTGCAGGTGGCTCGTAAGGCCTGAACACAATCGAAGGTTTTTTGTTTGCCGACTTGTAGAAGCTCATATTTCCAGCAAGGCCTTTATCGCCGTATTGGGCAACACCGTACTCATCGAAGCCCTCTTCTTGTGGGCCGTCGGTAAATCGCCATTGAGTGGCGTACCATTTGCCATCGACTTCTCGGCAAGGCCAGGTAAGACCGTGGTTTTCGAGATATGCTTCATAAGGAGCTAGCTGTTTGGCTTCCATCTTTAATTTGGTGCCGTAGCTTCCATCAGCATCGGTGTTGATAGCAAGTGCTTTTTCGTTGAGTTCCGGATTAGAGAAGGTGCGATACTCTTCCCAGATCAAGCGATTGGTCTCGCGTGAATCGTAGAGGAAATCCTGTTCGTTTTTGTCCCAGATAAAGCCAAAGAGTTGATCGAAGGCATCATTGCCATCAATGGTCTCGCCCTCAAGCACCCGTTGTGCAACTTGCATGAGCATCCAAAGATCCCACTTGGCTTCTCCTGGAGGATCAACGGCCTTTTCGAAAATGGCAGTGCGTCTTTCGCCATTGCCAAACTGACCTTCGCGCTCAACCCACATTGCCGCAGGTAAAACAACGTCGGCATATTGGGTAGACACCGTGGGATACACTTCGCTGACAACGGTAAAAGTTTCATAAATGCCGTCATACTCAGGGTCTTTGCCGAGGAAGCGGGTGAGATTTGGCATGGATACTGCCCAATTATTATGGGCTGACCATAAGAAATCGATGTTTCCTTTTGACATTTCACGGAATATCTTAACCGTATGAAAGCCTGGTTTTTCTATTGCATCAAGATACCCCTTTGGAAGATTCCAAATTGCTTCGGTGTAGTGACGATGCTGCGGCGTTTTTACTAAGAGGTCTGCGGGGAGGCGGTGGCAGAAGGTGCCTACCTCGCGCGCGGTTCCGCAGGCAGAAGGCTGTCCGGTGAGAGAGAAGGGGCCATTTCCTGGCTGCCCAAACTTTCCGCTGAGGAGATGTACGTTATAAATGTTGTGATTCATCCAAGTGCCACGATTGTGTTGGTTGACGCCCATGGTCCACAACGACATAACCTTCAAATCAGGATTGGTGAAAACCTCTGCTAATGCTTGCAGATCTTCAACCGCTACACCAGAAAGTGCCGAGGTGTATTCAAAGGTGTAAGGAGCAAGCATCGCCGCGAACTCTTCGAAAGTGATAGGCCATACATCATCGACGCGTTTTCCGTCTTCGCTTGCATCGTATCCGTCTTCGTAGGCGTTGCCGATGTTTTCTGCACCCGCTTTAAATTGGCAATGGTCTGCTACGAAAGCTTGATTGTAGAGATTGTTTTGTATCAGGTAATTGGCAACACAATTCGCGATGGCAAGATCGGTTCCTGGCCTGAAAACCATCACGCGTTCTGCTTCGGCAGACGTGCGCGTACGCAAGGTAGTCAGGTCGTAATGGACTACATTTGGGTCAGAAATTTTATGCGCCATGAGCCGCGAGTAAAGCACGGGGTGTGCTTCTGCCATGTTTGCACCCCAGGTAACAAACACGTCTGCATAGTCGAGGTCGGCATAACAGCCAGCGGGTTCGTCGGTTTGGAACACGTTCATGAAACCAACAACGGCGCTTGCCATGCAAAGGCGCGCGTTTGGATCGATATTGTTCGACAGAAGACCAGCCTTCCAGAATTTGGAAGTAAGATAGCCTTCGTTGATGGGTTGCTGACCTGAGCCCCAGAAGGCGATGCGACTCTTGTCTTCTTTCCAAGTTTTGCGGAGCTTATCAGAAACCAAGGTCAAAGCCTCTTCCCAGGTAGCTTCACGTAAGCCATCTTCGTTGCCTTTTGTATAGGCGTCGTCACGAATCAAAGGTGTGGTGAGGCGACCTTCTCCGTAGAGAATTTTTGCCAGGTAGTAACCCTTGACGCAATTAAGGCCCTTGCTTGAAAGGTTATCCGGGTCGCCGGTAACCGAGACAAGCTTTCCGTCATTTACTTCTACGAGAACGCCGCAACCGCATCCGCAAAAGCGGCAGACCGCGCTGTAGGTTTTGTTCTCTGAAGAACTTGGGGCACTGGCTTGACAGCCAACTAAAGAGGAAAGCGTTCCTCCGGCAGCTGCCAAGGCTAGCGTAATCGCCGTTCCCTTAACAAACGATCGTCTGGAGAGTTCGGTACTCATATGTTTGTCCTTCCTCGTCTCTCGTCTAAGAATGGGGTATGGAAAGTGTCCTGAAGCATTTATTCGGGATCACGCACAATCTTGATAGGCACTTCTGGGGTATCTACAACGCAACGCTCTACGCACAAGCCGCATCCAACGCAGACTTCGGTGTCGATGATAGGAGCAAACACCGAATGAATGGCATCGCCCTCTCTCATGCGGTAGTCAATTTTGATTGCTTCATCAATAAGAGGACACACGCGATAGCACACTTCGCAGCGCATTCCCTGAAAAGCGATGCAGACGTCTTCGTTGATAACGGCATATCCCATGTCAACATCTTTGCGAGTTTCGACTGCTTTTAAGGCATCTGTTGGACATACCTCAATGCAGGGGAAATCCTCGCACAAGCGACAGGCTTGTTCGCGGACATCGATGATGGGGGTTCCTTCTGCAAATCCATCTTGTATTTCGGCAGGAATGATAGAAACGTAGGGACAAGCCTCGATGCAGCGCCCGCACTTGATGCAGCGAGCCATGAAGTCGGACTCACTTGTGGTGCCGGGGGGACGAATGAGGTCAGAAGAATCTTGGACAGCGCCATAGATGGCTTGTGCACCAATGGCTCCTCCAACGAGCCAGGGTATGATTCCCTTGAGCGACATGTTCTCTCTCCTCCAGTTAGTGCTTACCATTGTCTGCTCACTTGATTGTGTTGCCAATGGGGATTGCCGATGTAGTAGCAGAGGTCTTCCCCTTGAGTCTTATAGGGCTTTTCCCTAGACTTGAAAAAGTGCTTGATTTCTCGCTACATCAGGAGATTTCTCAGTTCAAACGGTGATATATTTCGAGTATCGAGTACTGACGACGAGAAGATGGTGGTCGGATGATAGACGAGAAAAACGATACCCTTCACAATGATGTCGAAGATATACAGACGACTCAAGATGAATCTACCGCGAAGCCAAAGCGCTCAAAGAAGAAGCTTTCAATTGTTTTGGCAGTAACGCTTGTTGTGCTGGTTCTTGCGGGCTCTGGCTTTTATGTATGGCATGAACAGCCCAGTTTCTGTAACGCAATTTGTCATGAGCCTATGGATGAGTATGTTGAGTCCTATTATGCCCATGATGAAGATCTTCTGGTAACTGCCCATGCTGAGTATGGCGTAAGCTGCCTAGATTGCCACGAAGCAAAAATGAGCGATCAGGTTGGCATGGCAATTTCCTGGGTTGAGGGTGCCTACACGATGCCTCTTGAAGAGATACATTACGAAGATGAATTCTGCCTGAACGAGCGGTGTCACAATATGACGCGCGAAGAGTTGGCTAATGTGTATGTGGATCAAGCGCGCAATCCCCACGAAGCTGTTCATGGAGAGATTGCTTGTGAGAACTGCCATTACTCACATACGCAGTCAGTTAATTTCTGTTCACAGTGTCACGATGATGCCTATGTTCCGGATGGGTGGCTCACTGCTCAAGAAGCTGCCGAAATGGGAGTTCGCGACTACATCAACATTCAACCTAAGGTTGTGACGGACTAACCCCCTTAGGACTCACAACTTCAAAGGTGGCCCGGGGCTTCGCAGTCTCGGGCTTTTTCTTGTCTTACTGGCTCGTATTTCGCAATTATAGATTGCTCAACCAGCTTCTTTACGAAAGCCAATTCCGTCCGACCAATTCTTGCGGATCTCAAGGAAAAAGAAGCGTCTATCTATGAAAAAGCTTGCTGGTTGATAGATTGGATACCCCTTCGTGGCTATAAATATTCAAAATCGGCGTTTGTGCGGCAGGGATGGTCCTTAGTCCGGTTTTTTCGTATGCCTCAGCAAGACAATGCCATGGTTCAGTTATCCTGAGCTGGTTATTCTCTGGTACGGAAGATGCTAGCTAGCAAGAAAACCTGTTTAGACCCGGACTAAGCCCCATCTCTTCCAAAAAAGCCTTGTCTGCGTGCATAAAATAAAGCTAAAACCGAGAATACAGCGATGAGCAGTAAGCCTGCTGTCCACGCTCGGGTTTCACAGTCGCCCGATTTTGCTAGGTAGGAATCTCCTTGCCCTTTGTTGGCGTCGGGGTTCGGGTCAGGATTGGGAGTCGGACCCGGTTTGGGTTGTGCAGTCGCCTGCACCGACCAGGTTTTTGTATCGATATTGCCGGTTGCTACCCAGGCGCTACCATCCCATACTTGCTCTTGGAAGTTTACCGTAAGCGTGTATGCTTTGGCCTCGGTGAGCTTGCAATCAATTACGTAAGGCGGCGCTGCGAACGTGCCTGAAGCATCCATGTTCCAATCAATCGCCACATACTGCGTATCCCCTGGTACAACAGGAATTTCACCTGATCTATCGGCGGTCACATTCAGGCTGAAATCGGTATTGACCGGCACCGTAAAAGGGTCGTTCGTCGTGCCTGTGCCGCTTACATTTGAGCCCTTCGAAACGCTGTTCAGTGCTGCGTCGGCATGGATCTCTGCACGCGGATACACAGCAAAATCAAAGGTCTTGCTGGCGCTTCCAAAACGATTGCTTACGTAGACCGTTATCGTACCTGTTCCAAGCTCGGTTGGCGTGCCCGATATGATGCCCGTACTGCGATCGATACTCAAGCACTTTGCAGGTCCCGTTGCGTTCTTGGTGTCACAAGACCACTGAAACTCGTCGCTTGCTGGCCCACTGGCCTGCATCTGAAAACTATAGGGTTGTTCGATTACTGCATTATCGAGTGCTGTGGTAGCAAGCCTTGGTTTTTCGGCGAATTCGACATAACGCGCGACTGCCCCGCCGAATGGATTAGGTACTCTTGCTCCAACATAATATGCGCCATGAGTTGAGACCCAATTACCCCAATCAGAATTCCCGCTTTTGCCATCGATATTATCATTTGCGTAGACCCCATAGCTACCAGGCTCAACGGGGGTTGTAGCACCCGCTTTGATTGCATTTGCACAACCAGTTGCGGTCAGAGAAACGCCATTTCCGGCAATTACGAGTGGGTTAACCGTTTCTGTGTTTTGAAAATACATGCCGTAGCTATAGGCCGTAGAAGTGGGCGTAGCTTTGTCGGGTGCATTGAAAACGACCGACGCTCCATCAGTTATGTGTACACTCGCGCCAGAAGCGGCATAGAGACCGCCAAAGCGGACCGTTCTTTCGTCGACGGCGTCTGCGGGCTTAGCATCCAGCGTCACATCAACGGTCGCTTCTTTGATGGTCAAGAGTGTATCTGCTTTGTTCAGGTAAATGCCCCATGACTCGTTTCGCGTGTGGGCAATATCGATCGCAAGGCTGCCTTCGCCCGAAATTGTTAAATTATCATCTGCGAAAATCCCATAGGTGTTATCAGTCTTGCGCGTAAGGCTGATAGAATTTGTTCCCTCAAGAACAAGGTTTGAATCTATAGTCATTACTAGGCCATATTGAGTACCGCCTGTAGTGGAAGTCTCGCACAGTTCGTACTCAAAATTGTTAAGTGTGAGCGTATTGCCCGAAACAGACCAGGTGTCGCCCTCGCCGATGGCATATTTGTTTGACAGGGCGCTATTAGTGTACAGCGATATTCCCTTATCGCCGTCGCCAAAATAAAGCGTGGTGTTGGTGTTTGGCTCGTCAGCGTAGGCCTTGTTTGTAATACCCGCCGCAAAGATTATTCCCATAATTAGGACGATAGCAGCAAGACTGGCAAAGAGCTTCTTGCCGAGATTTGTTTACTGTGATGCGTGAGACATACGTACTCCTTTATTACCAAAAGCATCCGAACATGCTTATAAACCCCATCGCGGTATTCTACCATGGCAGGTTCATGCAAAATGCACTCAGAATAAAGCTTTCGATTCGGGAAAGAAACTAGCCTCGGAACGGAAATCTACCTTTTTCTCAACAGAAACCCACCTCATCGGTTTTGTGTGTATTGGGCGACTTTGCTCGAGCAAATCAATGCAGAAACGCATGAATCAAAGTCAGATTGCACGTTTTGTGGTTGATGGATCTAGGGAGAAATCAGCATGCTCTACAAAATGCCTGGTGACAAGGTTGAGTATTTTTCGAGTGGGCGCGTATGGACCGTGTCGTAACCACAAATCGTTGCATTTGACAGTGAATTAAGCCCTCTGTCCTAGATTTGGATCGTGCTGCGAACGGGAGGGAGCTATCTTGCGCCTTGGGATCTTTTCAAACTGGGCATCTCGTAGAAATGGGGTTTGATACATCAAATGAAAAAGCAGGTACATTTCTGTACCTGCCGAAGTTACGTGGTGGAGCTTAGGGGGATCGAACCCCTGACCTCAGGCTTGCAAAGCCCGCGCTCTCCCAGCTGAGCTAAAGCCCCACGTGGACGGCATCTTCTCGAAGTTTCACAATAAACGTTCCATTGGATACTCGATTCACAATGGAACGTTTATTTTTCAAATGGTGGGCCCGAATGGATTTGAACCAGCGACCTCACGCTTATCAGGCGTGCGCTCTAACCAACTGAGCTACGGGCCCGCTTCGAAAAAAAGCGCTCGAACACCATATACCAAACCAAGTCGAAAGGTCAAGAGTTTTTACGAAAGGTATTAAAGTTCTCGAGCATAGGCCTTTCTGAACCAGGTTTCACTCAAGCAACCTAGATTAACACCTCGCAAAGAGGCGAGATTATTCCTCCTCCTCACCAGAAGAGCTAATCCCCACGCTTTCCTCGTAGTCCTTCATGACATATCTGTCGCGTCCGCCTTCTTTAGCTTCGTAGAGCGCGATATCTGCCTGCATGTAGAGCGCTTGGTAAGAGTGAACATCCTCAGACTTGAAGTACACAATGCCAAGACTTACCGAGAACGATATCTTGCCATGCACGCGAACTTTACGTATTGCTTCTAACAGCTGCCGAGCTCTACTTTCAACATTTTCCGGAGTAATTGGTCCGCGGCAGAATACGGCAAACTCATCGCCGCCCATACGTGCAACAAGATCAGTTGAGCGGAACATCTTTCGGATTTCTGAAACTGCCGCCTCAATTACCTCGTCGCCCGCTAAATGGCCAAAGGTATCGTTAACCGATTTAAACTCATCCAGGTCAAGCATCATAAAAGCGTTAGTGCTCTTAGGCTCTTGGTTTAATAGGAGAGTGACATAATCTTTGAATGACTCACGATTCAAAAGCCCCGTCATAGAATCTGTTTCTGCACGCTTTTCAGCATGCTCGAGGTTTTCTATGTATTCCTCAATGGTTGAGTCCATGTATTTCAAAGATTCGTTCAGGGTTTGCAATTCGTCCTGAGTCTCGATATTAAGCTCTTTGATAGAGCTTGAGGTTCTGGTTTTACCGCTGCTCTCATCAATGTAGTAACCTTCGGCAGCGTCTACAATTTTGTCGATAGGCTTTAAGACAAGACGGCGCAAAATGATTAGAAATACAAGAGTAACAACGATTGCGATAATGACTGCAGCTATAGAAAGATTGGTGATATAGCGGTTTTGCTCTTGAACAAGCTTCTCTGCAGGGTAGTCAACACCCAGATAACCAACAAAATTTCCTTGGCTATCTTCGAATGGCACGTAGATACTTAAAAGGCTACCCCATTCGGTTTCCTAGATGAAAGGTTCAACCTCTTCTCCTCGCAAAAGTGCAGCAGTGTTGTCCTCGAACTCGCTTTCCCAGTCGGTGTATTCACCAAGTTCACAGCGATCTTCGCTTTCGTCGGTATCATAAATATAGATAGCTCCGTGATCGTCGTAAGGGTAGAGCATGTAGAGGTACTCAACGCCACCACTGTGGGCAAGCGTGCGCATCTCTTCGAGAGTTTCGTCGTACTCGTCGTCGGTTTCAAGGGTTTCTGCATAGTGTGCAATCTTGTCCCAATTAACCACCTCAGCCGTACCTCGCACAAGCGCGTCGCCGCGCGCAGAGTATTCCTCAATACTTTGCTGATAGTACAGCTGATAACCAATGAAAATAATAAGGAATCCCATGATGAGACTCATGAGTGCAATGAGTATTGAAAACTTCATCCCCAGTGATCTACGAATCTTTTGCAATGTGTCCACCCTTCCCGCCAAGAATAGGTGAATTGTACCATTTCTTACGGTAAGGTTTCTTCTCGCTTTCGAAGCATTATCAGACCTAATCTGGGAAGCAGCACATCTTTAACCCGTGCTAAATTAACCACTAACGTATTCGCATATCTTATGGGGGAAGCCATGAACGCAAAGTGTAATCAATGTAGTTTTGCAGAGTTACAAATCACAGGGGAGCTACTCAATATTGGCGAGTATTTCTGCTCAGTAGGATGTAATATGCAGGACTCTGCATGCAAGGAATTTAAGCTCGATATTGTTAATGAAGATTTCGAATTTAGTTACGCATCTTAGGGCTTAGGCACACAATCCAGCACCCTCGATGAAGTTTAGCTGGAAAGAGTATTGAAATCGTATCTTCGGTGAAACTTGCTAGCAAAGCATGTGCTATCATCCCCGCATGGATATTTTATCGACACTTCAGCTTGATGGAACCATCATCACCGGCTTAATCATGGGCATTGCTGCCTTCATTTTTGCTATGGTATGGAAAGGCGGCAATAAGTCATAGGTGCACGCTTGCTTGCATGTGGCTCTGCCGGTTTCATTCTCGTTTTAATCCCTTACGTATAAGAGGCTCCTTGCAGCCTGTCAATATTAAGGAAAACTATGACAATTACCCATGATAAAGATGCTTGTACCCTCTACCTTTTTGACGAGCAAGGCCACGAGGTGGGTCATATTATGTATCGAATTGGTAGCGGCGGAGAGCTACGAGCTACCCATACAAAAGTCTTTCCTTCTTTTGAGGGCAAGGGCTATGCACTAGTTCTTGTAAACGCTCTGGTTGAGTATGCCGAGCAGCAGAATCTGAAAATTGTACCCGTTTGCTCTTATGTGGCCAGATGCTTTGAGCGGGATCCAGAGCGATACTCCTCGGTAATGTAGTTAGCCAATTCGAATAAGGTCGGTTTGTTTTTAAGTATTCATTTTGGTAAACAAAAACGAGACCGAATCTCCCGAAAGTTCTTTTGTGCAATACTGACCCTATTATGTATATGAGGACTCGGAAACGTTCCGAGCAACTCATGTGAAGAGGGGGATTCAGCATGTTGGATTCAAAAGCATTTCGCACGCTAAGTTACGGACTCTACGTCATTGCGACAAAGGTTGACGGGAAAACTTCTGGTTGCACTGTTAATACGTTTGAGCAGCTTACTTCGCAGCCCTATCAAGTGAGTGTTGCGGTTAACAAGGAAAACTACACCTGTTCAGCTATAAAAAAGGCGGGGAAGTATACCGCTATCGTACTTGCCGAAGAAACCACAATGGAGTTTATCGGCACCTTTGGCTTTCATAGCAGTAGCGAAATGGATAAGTTCGAAGGCTATACAACCGAGGTCGACGAAGCGGGTATGCCCTATATCGCCGAGCATGCGGTGGCTCGTTTTTCGGTGGATGTCACTAACACTTTAGATGTTGGCACGCACATGCTCTTTGTTGGAACTGTTACCGAGGCCGAGGTTTACGGCAGCACAAACCCCATGACTTATTCTTATTATCATGAGGTTAAGGGAGGAAAAACACCCCCTAAAGCCTCTAGCTATATCATTGAGGAAGAGGAAGTGATTACTATGTCAAACGAAAGCACCCAAAAGGCATGGCGCTGTACCATCTGCGGGCATACTGAGTATGCAGATGAGCTGCCAGACGATTTCGAATGCCCCGTTTGCGGAGCAGGGAAAGAATCCTTCGAATTAGTCGAAGACTAAGCTTTATCCGAATCGTTATTTGCTGCGGGGCTCTCGTTTGAGGGCTCCGCTTCCTTTTCGGCTTCCTCTGCAGCATCGGTGCTTGTCACGATTGGCACATAGCTCTTAATTACATAGCCATCGCGACCATTTTCTTTAGCCTCATAGAGTGCCTCGTCTGCTTGCATATAAAGACTTTGATATGAAGTGACTTCGGCAGTATTAAAATAAAGCACGCCAACACTCACACTGAAAGAAATTTTATCTTCTACGCGTACCTGGCGGATATTTTCACAAAGTTGTATTGCTCGCTTCTCGGCGTTTTCGAAGGTGATGGGGCCGTTGCAGAAAACAGCAAACTCATCGCCGCCGAGACGTGCAACTAGATCTGTCGAGCGGAACATCGTTTGAATGGTTTTTACGCAGGCTTCAATCACTGCATCGCCCGTGGCGTGCCCATAGGTGTCATTGACTGTTTTGAATTCGTCAAGGTCAATCATGAGGAAGGCGTGCGCTATGCCTTGCGTTCGGTTGAGCGTGAGAGACCCATAGTCTTCGTAAGATACCCTGTTCAAAAGACCAGTCATCGAATCGGTTTCGGCTCGCTTCTCGGCATGTTCGAGGTTATCGATATATTCCTTAATCGTGCTGTCCATATATTTCAACGAGCGGTCAAGCGTTTCAAGCTCATCGCGCGTGGCAATATTGAGCTGAGAAAAGCTATCCGAAGTAACAGTTTTTCCTTGGACGTTGTCGATCGAATAGTTTTCAGCTGCAGAAACAATCTCATTGATGGGACGCAAAACAAGCCGATCAAGAATGAAAAGGAAAATCAGAGTGATAATAACCGTGACAATGATGGCAACAATCGAGAGCTGTAAGATGTATTTATTCTGCTCGGCGAGTAGGGTTTCTGCAGGGTAGTCAACGCCAAGATAGCCAGCAAAGTTGCCCTCACTGTCGGTGAAAGGGACATAAATACTAAGAATCCAGCCCCAATCGGTCTCTTCAATAAAGGGCTCTATTTCTTCGCCATTCAAAAGCTCATCAGTCATATCGCCGAATTCGGTTTCCCAGTCGGTGTAATAGCCAAGTTCGCAGCGGTCTTCGCTTTCGTCAGTATCGTAGATAAAAATTGCACCGTGTTCATCTACGGGGTAGAGCACGTAGAGGTATTCAACGCCGCCACTATGAGCTATTGTGCGCATTTCTTCGAGGGTTTTTGCATATTCTGCATCCTCTTCGAGCGTGTTAGCGTAGTGAGGTATCTTATCCCAATTGACCACTTCACCTGCTCCATTAACGAGAGCAGCACCTCGTTCGGAATATTGCTCGATATTTTGTCGCTCATATATTTGATAACCAAAAAATATGATGAGAAAACCTATTAATAAACTCATGAGAGTTACGAAGAACGTAAATTTGAATTTGAGAGATTTTTTTACCGATTGCACTTTGTCCGCACCCCACCCCTTGAATCGCCCCGTTTTTCGCACATGAAAGTATTATATGCGGAAATCATTCCAAGCCCAGGCATTATACGATGATTTATGCCCAGGGTAAAGGCTCTATGATTCGGAATGAGGCGAGAAGTATTGTTTCAAAGTTTTGCCCTTACAAAATATCGTTTATTATAGAGGCCGTTACCTGTTGTGCCGCTATTCTTTACTGCATTAAGGGCAGGCCTTTAAGGAGAGAAGCATGATCGAGATTCCAGAGTGTATTACGCTTACAAAGCAGATTCGCGAAAGCTTTTTAGGAAAGCGAGTTGAAAGCGTTCTTGCGGCAAAAACACGCCATGGCTTTGGGTGGTATAACCCTGAGCCCGAAGAATATCCCTTACTTCTTGTTGGTAAAAAACTTACCGCAGTTCATGCACTTGGTGGTCAGACCGAGCTGGTTTTTGAGGACATGCATCTTGTGTTTAACGACGGAACTACACCGCGCTATCTTACGCCAGAAGAAGCAGAGCCCAAAAAACACCAACTGCTCATCGGGTTTGATGAGGGAAGCAGGCTTGTGTGTACCGTTCGGATGTATGGGGGGATGATGATTTATCCTCAAGGACTCACCGACAACAAATATTACCTACAATCACGCGATTCAATCATGCCAACCACTGATGCTTTTGACCGAGCCTATTTTCAGCAACTTTTTGAATCATGTGACCCGAAATTGAGCGCAAAAGCATTTCTTGCCACAGAACAACGTATTCCTGGCTTAGGTAATGGCGTATTGCAAGACATTTTGTACAACGCGCGCATCCATCCTCAAAAGAAGCTCAAGGATTTGGACGAGCAAGACATCGAGGCACTGTTCGAAAGCGTCAAGAACACCCTTGCTCAAATGGTTGAACAGGGGGGACGTGACGTTGAAAAGGGTCTATACGGAAATCCGGGCGGCTATACAACGATTCTGTCAAATAAAACAAAGGATGAGCCTTGCAAAAGATGCGGAAACCTTATTGTGAAAAAGGCGTACATGGGAGGTAATGTGTACTTTTGCCCACAGTGTCAAAGCTTGTAAATGTACACGAGGACGCCACGACGCTTCTTGGTCTTACTGGAGTTCGGCGTTGTTCCTTTTCCCATAACGGATTTGGCTGTAGACAAAAACGAGTGCGCTAACAAGAAGAGGAAGATAAAAGCTCAAGCCGCGGGAAATGAGAAGCGATGCACCAAGCGTTCCCCCGATGAAAATGCTACTAAATGCTGCCGCATACACCAATTCGGTCACGCCGGCAGATCCGGGGAGTGGGAGCATGTCGACGGCGATGTAGACCGCTGCCTGTAAAGAGGACACTACCAATGCGCTTTCGGCGCTGAGCCCCATGCCGCAATAAACGAACCAGGTAAGAACAAACAAACATATACGCTGCACGAAAGTGATTCCAAGCGCGACGAACAAACGAAATTTTTGTTTCCTGAAGTTTTTGATAACCGATCCATATTCCTCGACAGCATCAACAAGCTTTGGGATGCGTTCGACTGAGTGTTTGAGAATACGGATTCGTACAAGCCCTCGCTCAATCGCGAGCACGACTTTCTTGGCAAGGGTGGGGGTGACCATAACGAAAACGAGGATGACAACTAGAGCCGTATTGAGGAAAAGCCCAACGTAATAAATCCAAAGGTAGGAGCCGAAGTGTTCGACGAGACCCTCATTCCAAAAAACGGGGAGGGCAACACCGATAACAACAGCAACAATCTTATAAAGAACCGCCGTTATCATGAGCACAGGAGTGCTTTTTGTAATTCCAAAGCCATCTCGATGCATATAGAACAGTTGGGCAGGCTGCCCGCCTGTTGCTGAAGGAGTTATTGCAGAGAAGAAGAAGCCAACATATGACCAGCGTATTCCCTGACGAACGCGCGCTTTTTCCCCAATCGAGCGCAGAAGAAGCACAATTATACAGCCTTCAAGCGCAACAAAAAGAAGAGCCGCGAGAGCGCCAAGACCTAGCCAAAGAGGGTCCATCGAGGTGATTGCAGCAAGAATCGATTCGACATCGTTGTTTGATACGACAATAACAACAGTGATGACAGCGACAACGAGAATAAACAGCGCGCTGAGCACATAGCTGCGCTTCATCAGGATAAACTGCTTGCTTTTAGGAGAGGGTATTCGTGGAGATACCCCTCGAATACAACAGTTTTTTGTAGTCCTTCGTAAAAATCGCGCGGCGTGACAAGCGAAAAATGCTTGTCGAAACTCATGATGCCTCGACGGTCGAGCAGCATAGCTAAGAATGAGGAGCAGGTATAGCGATTCTTAAGATAAAAAGGCTTATTCATAACGATAAAGGGCAGACCAAGTATGTTGTAGTGATAATGAAAGCGATTTTTGTAATAACGTCTAAAATCGCGCTGCAACAGATTCTTTTGTGCTTTTGTGCAAGGGATGCTTACGATGCGATAGCGCGCTCCGGGATATTGTCCAAGAATCTCAGAAGCGTTTTCTCGGGTAAAGCCAGCAAAAATAGGTACTGAAGGATCGCGACGTCCAAAGCTAAAAGCATGTTTAAAGTCAGCGTCAAGCGAGAGGGTTACATGCACATAATCGTGGTTAAGTGCTTTTCGAATAGCATTGGCAAAAATTCCCGGTGTCGACACGAGTGCAAGGTAGACCCATTCTGTTTTTTCCTGGTCGGCAATTTGTGTTGTCATTGAAATCGGTACATCCTTTTCGCAGCTCGGTAGCCTGTGATTGTGAGCCATCTGCCAAAACGGGTTGGCAGATAGGTAAACCCACTTAAATGGGTGAATCGAAGTCGTTTATAAGCATGGGGCATACGTTTTTTTGCGTATTCCCAAAGGTCATCACGTTTCGCAATGGCATCTTGTGAGTTTATCAGCAAAAGATGTATTGAAGAAATAGACATCATAATTGAAACATTTCGCAGCATGTATGAACGAAGGCGCTCAGAGGCGACACTTCGAAGATCGACACAATCAATGACCGATTTTGTTACTCGAATATGCTGGTCAATTCGTTCGCACAACACCTTCTCGTTTACAGACTGATCATCTCGCCCAATAAAATAGTGGTAAAAATCGTGATCAAGATAGCAAATGGTGTTTACGCGAGGTAGAGGTTGATAGGCAAAGAGGTTGTCGACATAGAATGTATGACGAGGTAGGTCAACTCCAGAGTCTCGAAGAACCGCCGTTCGAAAGATAAGCGCATGCATAACTAAGTATTGCGAAGGGGCAAAACGCTTGCTTTCTTCCCAACTGCACGGCACCTCTGGTGTAAAGATATTGCGATAGTCGATTTCTTGGCAGGTGCCTTCATGCAGGTGATTGTAAGTATAATTGCTAACAATCATGTCCACTGATGTTTCAGCAGACTCCCATTCTTCAATTTTCGAAAGTATTTCTTTTAGCGCCCCAGCTTGAATCCAGTCGTCGGAATCAACTACTTTAAAGAAGAGCCCACTGGCATGTTCAAGACCTGTGTTTACCGCGCCACCATGTCCGCGGTTTTCTTGGCGAATACTGGTAATCATATGGGGGAAACGACGCTGATATTCATCGGCAATTTCGCCTGTGCCGTCCGAAGATCCATCGTCGACAACGAGAATCTCTACTTTATCTCCGCCTTCGAGCAGGGAGTCGAGGCATCGTTGCATATACGCTTCGGAATTGAAGCAGGGAACAACGATAGTAAGGTACTTCAACTACCTCTCCTTTGTAAGAACTCGTCCGAATCCATCAACAATCGGTCCCATATTACCGTAATCGACGGATTTGTTAGGGGAAAACCCCCATAGCCGCAGTTTTTACAGATGTTAGTGGAGAACAAATTACGTAGCACAATTCTTAGCATGCTTAAACATTGCGGTAATCAGCAAAGGAAAGCTACTTCTGTTTGGGCACAGAGACTAGCCCTCGTCCTCAAGTGAGTCACGGAAATAATCACCCCAAAGGTGCATCGCTTTAAGAACGGGATCTAACTGCCTCCCTTTTTCTGTGAGTCCATAAAGTGTTTTAGGAGGAACTTCAGCAAATACTGTTCGTTCTACTACTTCATCTTGCTCAAGCTCTCTCAGATTGGCAGTGAGTACCTTATGGGTGATGGAACCAAGTGATTTTTGTAACTCGTTGAAGCGCATAGGTCCATTGAGAAGATCTCTCACAATCAGAAAGCGCCACTTGTTGCAAAGAACCCGAATAGTAACTTCAACAGGGCAGGGAGGAAGATCTTTTTTTGCCAGACCGACTTCTTCGTGTTCCATTTCTTCAACGGGCATTCTGGTCTCCTGTCTTAGGGTGCTTTAAGTCTTCGATAGCAATTAATCCTCTCGAGTATAAACGAATTAGGGAAAAGCGCCACTTTAAGCAAGAGAATTCAGCTGCTCATTATTCGGTTCGAGCAGCATGATGCCTCTGAGCTGGAAAGTATCCTTGAGGAAACCAATGCACCTTTAAGAGCGTACTGTAATTGCATTTCTGCCACACCTATAATGAAGCCACTTTTATGCTGTTATGAGAGGTCATCTGGAAGAAGAGCTTTTATAGCAAGTGTGATCCAAACAAAGGAGGAGTGATGAACGAAATGGACGGTAATCACATGGGGACCCAGGGTCAGGATCAAGCAGAACCAAAAAGAAGAATGGATCGAAGATCGTTTTTGAAGGGAGTAGGAGTAACTGGAGCCATTGCGATGACGTCATCAGTCCTAGCAGGCTGTCAGCCTTCTGCATCAAAATCAAGCAGCGATTCGGGAAGTTCTGCTACGGGTTCTTCAGGAGATATTCCTGTGGGCTATCAGACTGCAAGCAATTTTTTGGGCGAAGCTCCAGTTATAGCTGACTCAGAGATTTCTGAAACGATTTCAACTGATGTTGTAGTTATTGGAGGCGGTCTAGCAGGAATTCAGGCGGCCTTAGCTGCTGCCGAAGGCGGTGCGAAAGTCGATGTAATCGAATCAATGCCTGAAGATACTTTCAAAGTAAAAGGAAACGACATCGGGCACTTCAATTCTGAGTGGCTTATTGGCCGCGGCTTTGGACCCTATGATGAAGGAGAAGTGCTTTCTGAGTTCAACAAAAGAAACGCAGGACGCTGTAATCCTGAGATAATCAGGAAGTATATTGCCAATTCTGGAGAGATGTTCGATCATCTTATCTCGTTGGTCTCTTGGCCAGATGAGCGCATTAAGGTTAATCCCACGGCGGATCCTTCGATTAGCCCTCTAGATCCAAGTCAGCTGATTGTGCATGTGCCCGGAACTTATCTCGATGGACCAATCAGTTTCCCTATTGAGCAGGGAGGATTCAAATCATGGTCTTCAACTGCACAATTTATGGGAGCAGAAAAGCATGAAGCCTCAGAGCAGGTTATTCCTTCAGAGAACTCCCGTCTCGATGAGGTTGTGCAATTCTC
>JBMNSJ010000024.1:0-29490 GCA_050945135.1 Raoultibacter sp. | reverse complement strand
CAGGATGGATCGATATCTGTGAAGCAAACGCCTTAAAAAGATCCATGTCAAAGAAGGGTTGCAGTCCAGACAATTCTGCAATGGAGGGCTTTTTCGGAACACTGAAAAATGAGTTCTTCTACTACCGCGATTGGTCAAGCATTACAGCAGAAGAGTTTATTGCAAGACTTGACGAACAGTTACGCTATCATTGCGAAGACAGAATCAAAAAGTCGCTTGGATGGTTAAGTCCTACCCAATATCGACAAAGCCTAGGAATCGCTGCCTAGAGTGTCCAGAAAAACGTCCGGAGCCCCAACGAGCATCGAAATGCTCTCTGCATTTTCGACTTCAGCAATTTTGCGAGAGTCAACAATTCGCTGAGGAAGAGAAAAGACAAAAGTGCTTCCTTTCCCGTATTCGCTCTTAAACGTTAGCGAGCCCTGCATCAGGTTCGAAAGGTTTTTTGCAATCGCGAGCCCAAGACCGGTGCCTTCTACATTGATATTTTTTTCAGAGTCGAGCTGAGAAAAGTCTTCGAAGAGTTTTGTCTGATCGACCGATTTTATGCCAATACCCGAATCTTCTACGTCAAAACGAAGTTGAAGCTTGTCGTCAGAGCTTTGTTCTCCTGAAACAGTCAGTCTCACAAAGCCTTTTTCGGTATATTTCATGGCGTTGCTAAGCAGGTTGGTGAGCACTTGACGCACGCGAACAATATCGCCAAAAAGACCAGCGGGAAGGCTTGAATCAACCGAGACAAAAAACTTGATTGGGCGTGATTGAATTTTGAGTCGGGAAAGGCTAATCGCATCATTAACAAGCGAAGCAAGTTGATAGGAGATAGGAACGACTTCCATTTTGCCTGACTCGATTTTTGAGAAATCAAGGATATCGTTAATGATGGAAATTAAGTTTGCCCCCGCCTGCTTTATACTCATGGCGTACTCGACGCCTGCCGGGCTAAGGTCTTCTTGGAGTAAAAGTTCGCTCATTCCCACGATTGCATTCATTGGTGTGCGAATCTCGTGGCTTGTTTTTGCAAGGAAGGTGCTTTTTGCTTCGTTGGCAGCTTCTGCTTCTTGTTGAGCTCTGCGAATATCGGCTTGATCGTGATACATAATTACTGCGCCATTAACAGAGCCATCTTCTTCTACCAGAGGAGAAACACTAATAGTGAACAGACGTTTTTCGCCAGTCTGTTGAAAATCAAAGACCTGCTCAACCGAGCGAGACTTGCCGTTTAATAAATCCTCTAGAACCTCTCGTGCCTGTTCAGAACTTTTTTGATCACGATACGGATCAAGAATGTTACTAATTAATCGTCCGTTGATGAGCCCAAAGCTTTTTATGCCGGTGAGCTGAAGAAATATATCAGTGCAATAAGCAATGCGTCCCTCTTTGTCTATTAGAAAAATTATATCGGGGCTGCCTTGCAGTAATAAATTGAGATATTGCTCTTCCCTCGAACGTTCAGCCAAAATGATTGAACCTAAGCTTTCGCGCGTGGTCACGTCGCGTTGAATATGACGTGCAAGAGTTTCGGCAGAATTGAGTTTACGCAGAGTTTTCTTAAGCTCTCGTTCGAGACGCTTAATGTATTCGTCCTTCGACTCTTCAGGTTTTATTGAAACAGCGCCAGAACTCAAAAACCCACCCCTTCACGCATGTTGCCGTTAGAATACGCAGGCAATTATAGAATCATTATGCGCCTTGTTATAAACCTTGCTCTCGGTAATTTCGGGAAATATTTCTCCACTTGAGTAAAAGAGAAGATAAGGTACTTCGTCGCCCAAAACCTCTTGAACCTTTTCTATTTCTGCCAGAGTATCTAATCCTAGGGCTAGGTTTCTTGAGAAGCAAGAAACAATCAGGGCACCCTGAGGATTAGGCGTAGAGATAATATTTTGAGACAAGCGTTCTACAGTGAAACGAACATCGTCTGGGTTAAAAGAGCCGACACCCAAAGCTGCAGATTCCGGCATTTCGCCTCCGCACACGACTTCGCCTTGAGGAGTCATTCCAAGAATCGCCCGAGCGACAGGGCTTCCGCCATCTCCAATATCAATGGAAAGGGGTATTGAAGGAATGGAGTCGATAATGCCATCTTTCGCAAGACCAAGTGACTCGATATAGTCCATTGCGGGAATATTGTTTACCTCTTGCAAAATGTTACGCTCTGATTTTGTAATGACTGCTTTTTGTTTTACAAAGCGACTTTCAGGAATTGATTCCAAGAAGAAGCTTGGCTGAAGATTTCCAGAAAACAAAATAAGGGGCAAAGCAGAACTGTAGGCTTGCCCGTTATGTAGAGTGCTAGGGTTTTCAACATGCTCGTCGTAATCGAGAGAAATACCACCAAACAAGGGGAGGCCATTCGATGCTTTATTAAGTGCGGCAGTTTGTGTATCGCTGCTCAGAGAAAGCATAAAGGGACCTGCGAAAATTCCAAGAGTTGGATTTCCGGGAAGCTTTGCGCAGGTAGAGTTATATATTGAATCAATTTTTTGCTCGTAGTCTTCCTCAAGGGATTCGGTAATACCCGTGGCAAAGTAAACGTCATCGCTTGTAAGAACGAGAAGTCCTAAAACGTCTTCCCCTGCTTCTCCGCAAACACTCGGTATAGTTGTTGTGCTTCCTATGAAGTCAAAAGGAAGGCTTTCTCCTAGCGAAGCAACCGTGCCATTGTCGATATATTCGTAGTCGCAGCACAGAAAACCAACCGTATTTGCGAGCAGCTGTGAGGCATCTAGTTGTTCAAGGATTTCTTCAAGTGCAAGTGATGGATCATCGATTCAAAGGTGTATGCGTGCAATACCTTCAACATGGCAGTCCCTTTCTTGTTTAATGATAAGTATTCTAGCACTATTAAGACTGACCTGCTTTGATATGGGTATAAATGAAAGAAGCTGTCCCCACCACCCATGGGATTCAGCTTCTTTAATAGTGTGTTGAAGCGCATAAACAAAAACCTTTGCTTGCTACTCTTCAACACCTGAACAAAATGCCCACCCATGTGCATTTTGTTCGGTATCACCTTTTCTAGTTTCAGAAGAAGGTGTCCTGCTCCACCCAATCAATGCTGATCTAAGAAAGTGCTTCCAAGATCACCCCTGACGTCCTACAAATAAAGACGCTCGAAAGTTTTGTAACCTTTCGAAAATCGAAAAAGATTTTTGTAGTATCCGCTTTCTTCACAATTCCTCCATATGCATTGAACAAAGGACAGCACAAAAAACCCCACGATTCGAAATGAGAAAGTCGAACCATGGGGTAGGTATTAGACTTATAGAGCTTGAAACGAGGCTTTCGACACAGCTCGTGATGCGGCTTCGTGATGCGCAATCCTTAAGGCACTATGTGGCGGGCACGCTTATCACGAGTAAATGCTCAATTTATATGTAATCAACCAGCATCTCTTTCATCTTTGCAGTGTAGAACTGAAGTGCTTCTTCGGCGGGCCCTTTACGATTGTTTTCCATAGTTGTGCCTTTGACTAGGGTGATAATATTTGAACCACGCCGTATAAGCTTTTTGGCATCACCGATAGTTTCCTGGGCTCCTTCTTCGTTGGGACTTACCGTGAGAGTAATTTTGCTCTTGCGAGGACGCACAATAATAATGTGTAAATCCGTAGCGGGCAGCATCACAAAGAGCTCTTTGCCAATCGCTATTTTGTTTGGACGACCGATTACATAAGATCCATTCGCCTCGCAGTCCCAGCGTTCTTCAACAATTTCAACGAACCTCTCGAAGCTGAGGGCCGGATGAACTTTAAATGATTGATACCCTTTCATGTTGTTCAGCTCCTTTCCATTGATACTGCAAAAAGTACTTCTAGACCTTCTTCATATACATGTTCCCGATATCAGGCATAACCATTACTAGTTCGTCACCTGATCCGGAATACTCTAGTTCGAAGTTTCCCTCAGCAGCATTTCCGATAGCCGGGAATTCAACAATGATTTTGTCTTCGTTGCGCGTAACGGTTCCAAGACGCTCAAAATAGGTACCTTGGTCGGTGGCAGAAAAAATAGCACTCATGTCCTCTTTGATTTCTAGTGACATGGTTCCCATGTCTTGTTCACCCATGGCTTCGAGAAGTTCGTCGGTTATATCCATTTTTATTCCACTGCTTTCAATGGCGCTAATCTTCCAGGTGCCAACCAAAGGGTCTTTTTGAGCCTCTTCCTTTTTTTGCTCAGGTTGCTCCTGTGTTGTTTCTTGTTCGCTTTCGCTGCTTTCAGATTTTGCCTCTCCGCCACATGCCGTTAAGGACAACGAGAGAATTCCTGCGAAGAGGAACACCAAAAACATGTGAAGTGGTTTTAATTCGGTACGTATTCTGTTCATGACAACACCCCTGTCTTCCCGATTTCATTGAGATAACTTCAATTGTAGGCGCGTCATCTTCGTTGTCGATATGCTTGACAGCACTGTCATTGACAATCGTGTCACGCTTAGCGTCTATGAGCATTGTGGCTGATAAAGTGAGCGTATCTTTTCTCGTGTGTGTCTGCGTGTGTTTTGGTTTGCGCAGAAACCGCAGTAAATCAAAGGAGGAATCCCATGCTCTTTGATGAAAAGTTAGACTTGATTCTTACGGCCTTGGGCATCAAAAATATTGATCTTGCAAACAAGGTGGGAGTGGACCCTTCTCTTATCAGCAGAATACGCGCAGGAAAGAGAAAAAAGCCGTCAAAGCAGCAGTTTCTGGTAGCACTAAGCGGAGCTATCGCCGAACTGAGCTCGCCTGAAATCAACACCGAAACTCTACCGTATGAGCTATCAGAAAGAATATCTGCAAGCTCCATCAAACGAAGCGATTTCGAAAAGTTGCTTCTTATGTGGTTTGTAGAAGAGGAAGAAAGCGCCACAAAACCGGAACCCGGAACTTCTTCATCTCGAGTATTTGGCGAAAAGCTTTCTGCTTTGCTCGAAATTGCCGATGTAACAAACGCGCAAATTGCGCGAGCGCTCAATGTGGATTTGTCGCTGGTAAGTTTGTATCGAAGCGGCACTCGTTTTCCTGCAGCTCGAAGTGCAACAATTGAGAGCATAAGCTCGTTTTTCGCACGTCAAAACCTAAACGAAACACAGGAAAAGATTCTTCGGGAAACTATTGGCTATGAAGGTGATGCAAAAGACAGCGAAGCTTTACAAGTTGCAATCATGACATGGTTATCGATTGAATCGAAAGATGTTCTTAGTAGCGAGAGCGATAGCGTCGAGTCCTTTCTTGAGAGAGTAGATAGTTTCGGGGAATTTGCGGCAGGAAGAACGGTAATCCCGCTCGAAATTATTGAGCAAAGTGCGCTGGACGGAAATGAGCCTGCGGTGTTGTTTGGCTTTGAAGGAATCCAGAAAGCTGCGGTAAGTTATCTCGTGCACGTTGCCAGGCAAGACAGTCCGCAAACGCTTCACCATTTTTCTGATCAGTCGACTGAATGGATGCTTGGAAACCCAGAGTATGCAAAAGTTTGGGCTTCATTAATGGTGCATGTGCTTTCTCGGGGTCATAAGCTGCGTATTATCCATACGGTGAATCGGGATAGTACAGAATTGTTTTCCGCTATGGAAAACTGGATACCTCTTTATATGATTGGCGAGATTACGCCGTATTATTTCAGGTCAGGTTCTTCAGGACGTTTTCGCACGAGCCACTTTCTGGCAGAAGACCTAGCTTTGATTTCGGGGTATTGCGCTCCTGAAATGGAGAGTCGGGCGGTGTATCGATACGATACCGATCCGCATATTGTTGCCTGCGCTAAAGAGCAGTTTGACGGACTGCTTTCACAATGCAGTGAACTGATGAAGGTATACAAGGGAAGAACAGATGAGGAAAGTTATCGCATTCACTTAAATGCTTTCTGGGGAAGAAGAGGAAACGTAGTCTCGCTACTTCCGCGTCTTTCGCTTGCGACAATTCCGCAAGATTTATTCCGTGCGATTCTCGATCGTTTGGGGATTGATTCTGAAAGTGTTAGCCTGCTCCTCGAAACTCAGGCAGAGCAAGCAAGAGTGTTAAAGAGAATGCTTGAAAGCAGCGAGCTTGAGGAGCTGTGTGTTTTGGAGTCTATGGACAGCGTTCAGGGAGGCGAGGTGTATCTCGATATTCCACCAAATCTTCTCGATGAGCCAGTTGCGTACAGCTGCGAAGAATATCAAGCTCATGTTAGGCATATTGAACAACTTGAAGCAGAAAACCCTGGATACCGCTTTATTCCTCTTGAGCAGAGTCCCTTCCGAAACATCCGAATATTTTGTAAGGAGAACGGCAGGTCAATTGTCGAAAAGCTAAGCGTTCCTTCGATGGCCTTTTCTTTTAACAATCCCCACATGTGCAGAGGCATATCGCACTTTCTGCATAAGCTAAAAGAAGATGCAAGATAGAAGGCGCTTGTAGATCTCTCTAGATAACGCCGGGCTTTAGCAAGCTAGGTCTTGGATGTTGCAAAATCAGAGGGTAAAGTATCCTCTTTCAAAAATGGCGATTGCGTAAAGGGTGCTCACAAGTAGCTTTGTTTATGGCAAGATAAAACATTACATGATTGACCAGAAACGTAGCAGCAAAAGGAGAGCTCATGGGCATTTTCTCGAGGTTCGAAGGCCGGGTGGAGGACACCGTAGAAGGGGCCGCGAACAAAATGTTCGACTCACCAATATCCCCCGTTCAAATAGCGAAAAAAGCTGAAAAGCAAATGCGTCGTGAAAAAATGGTAGGCGCGGGCAAACAATATGCCCCTACGCTGTATTCCATCCTTGTTAACTCTGATGACGATGAGCGACTTTTCGGTTATTACCCAACGCTTGCTGGTGAGACGGAAACATATTTACGTGCCAAAGCGGCAGATGAGGGCTTGGTAATGGATGGCCAGCCACTCGTACGATTTATCGCAGATGAAGGTCTTAAGCGAGGAAAATTCGAAGTAATTGCTGAGCTTGTTGCTTCTCCGATTGTCGAACAGCTGCGGGCAGAAGAGATGGATCGATATGGTATCGGCAATGGGGCCTCTCGACCTAAGCCAGCGGCAGCAGCACCAATGAGGCCTGCGAACCCTCAAAACGATTGGTCGTATCGAGACGAAGAACCCATCCAGCCCGCGCCTCAAAACAACTATGCAGCTCCACAAAATCCAGGCGCGAAGCCTCCGCTTCCCTATGTCCCTGAAGATGAAATCGATTATTCAATTGATTATGGCGAGTATACGTTTGATAGTCAGAATTTTGACGACCAGCAGCAATACGGCGATGCAAACCCAGATCTTATGCAGAATCCCAACTACGGACAAGCTCCCGCAGACTATGAAGCGCCTCACAAACGAGTATCTGAGCCTCTTGGTAATAGAAATGTAGCGCCCATGCCTCCTGCGGGAATGCCCGTGCCGGGAGCTCCTGTTCCTGGTGCTGCAGTTGAAAATCCCGTACAGGCGCAGGGAGGGGTTCCGAACACCGTTGTATTTGCCTCAGGTGGAGGAAACGCTCAACCTGCTCCTAGTAGAGAAACAGTGCGCGCAAGCTTGATGGATATCGACAATAATCGTACCTACGATCTTGCTACCAACCGCTTGCTGCTTGGTCGCGACACCGGAAGCGATATCGTGGTTGATGACATAAATGCAAGTAGGTCGCATGCAGAGTTGCGGTTTGAGCCACAGGGAGTTTGGGTAATTTCAGATTTAGGATCAACCAACGGAACATTTGTTAATGGAACAGAAGTTTCGGCGCAAGCGCTCTATGATGGTGATTATCTCACCATTGGCACGACGAACTATCTGTTCATGCAGCAGCAGTAGGCATGCAGAACTTGAAAACCAAGATTTCGATACGAGTGTAAGAGAAGAAAGCAACAGGTTGAATCTGTGATTGACGCAGTATTACTCATCGCGCGGCTGCTCTTTGTAGCATTGCTCTATCTTTTCCTTTTCGCGGTCATGAAGACGGGAATTGGCCTGGTACGAGGGCAGCGAAAAAAGGAGAAAAGCTGGACCATTACGGTTGAGCGCGGCCCCAAAGAACTTCGTGGAGTAAAAATTAATGTCCACGGGCCTGTAATTGTTGGAAGAAGCCCTGGTGCCGATATCGTTGTAGGTGCTGGTTATGTTTCAGGAAGACATGCCCGTTTTTCGCTTATGGGGCAAAATCTTTTTATAGAAGATTTGGGCTCTACAAACGGCACAGCAGTAAACGGCAGAACCATTCAAGAGCCAACAGCTCTTCGCAACAACGATGTCGTAAACGTGGGAGATGTTTCCATTAAAGTGAGGTATGCATAATGGCGGCAGCCGTACAGGGCACCAAAGGCTCGTCTTCTCGCAAAACGCAATCCTCAAGTTTCGGTAGCAGAACCGATATAGGCTTGGTGCGAAAGCACAACGAGGATAGCTTAATCGTCTCGCCACCGCTCTTTGCTGTCGCTGATGGAATGGGCGGGCATGCTGCAGGTGAAGTTGCTTCAGAAGTTGCCGTTAATACTTTGGCAGAACATGCTCCTGCGCACGCTGATGCAGAAGCGCTCGGGCAAGCGGTTCGTGCTGCAAACCTCGAGGTTATTCGTGCGGCTACCGATGGTAGGGGCCGGGAAGGTATGGGCACAACCTTGACTGCTGCAATGCTTGAAGGTGAGCGTCTTGTTGTAGCTCAAGCGGGAGATTCACGGGCCTATCTTTTGCATAAAGGAAAGCTCCAGCAAATAACGCGCGACCATAGTTTAATGGCTGACATGATTGAGGCAGGGCAAATTACTCCTGCAGAAGCGCGCGTGCACCCAAACCGCTCGGTGATTACACGTGCTCTTGGTAGCGACCCAGAGATGCTTGCCGATCTTTATGAGATAAATGTTGAGGCTGGAGATAGACTGCTGCTGTGTTCTGACGGTTTGTCTTCGTTAATTGAAGATGATGAGATAGAAGATATTTTGCTGCGTATAGGCGATGCGCAACGTTGTGCAAGTTCTCTCGTTAACGCAGCAATTACTGCAGGCGGACACGACAACGTCACGGTGATTGTGGCTGACATCGAAGGATTCGCTGAAATAAAAGAAAAAAAATCTGCGCGGCGCGTTAAAGCATGGATGGTTATGGTCGTTCTTGCTTTCGTGCTAATCATTGGTGGCTCCGGTGCAGCATTTTCATACTATATCGATAATTCTGCTTTCCTCATTGAGGAAGAGGGAAAAGTTGCGGTATATAAGGGCATTCCCGGAACACTGTTTGGTATTCAGGCGTCACAGCTCGATTCAGTAACAGAGGTTAAAACAAGCGATTTAGCTCCAGGTTTGGCAAACCGCATCAAAGAAGGCATCCAGGTAGAAAGCCTCGATGAAGCCTATGATTTAGTTGAAGAATATGAAAAAGAAGCGAACAAAAAGGCGGTTCCTAGCCAATGACGCGTCGCAACATCGAATTGCTTTTACTGTGCATCGCGGCGCCTATCGTTGTATTGATGTTCGTGATGATTGCGGTCAATCAAGGCAACCTGCTTGATTTTGGTGCGCTCACAGCAAACGATGTTATAACTCAACTCGGAGTTCCTCTAGGAATTTTTGCAAGCTTTATTGTTGCGCATCTTGCAGTAAGAAAGTTCTCACCCGGCGCAGACCCCGCCTTGCTCCCCATTGCCTTTGTGTTGTCGGGTATCGGCATAGCCTTTGTAACACGATTGAGACCAGAGCTTGCAGGCAACCAGGTCATATGGCTTTTCTTGGGTGTCTTGCTTATGATCTTAGTTCTTGTATTCATCAAAAACATCGACAAAATTGCAAACTACAAATATACGCTGATGCTCGTTGGTGTTGCCCTGCTTTTGTCGCCGCTTGTTCCTGGCTTGGGACAAGAAATTTACGGCAGTCGCATCTGGCTGTCGCTCGGGCCCTTTTCTTTTCAACCAGGAGAGATTGCCAAAATATTTATTGTATTGTTCCTAGCTGGATATCTTGCGACTAACCGAGAAATGCTTTCAGTCTTTACGGTGCGCATGGGTCCTTTCAATTTGCCAGATATTCGCACCCTTCTTCCCCTACTTTTCATGTGGGCGCTGGCATTAGTAATTGTTGTCTTTGAAAAAGATCTCGGTAGCGCACTCGTATTCTTCTTTGTGTTTCTTACTATGCTCTACGCAGCAACAGGAAAGAAGTTCTATCTTATCGTAGGGCTTGTTCTTGCGGGAATCGGCGTGCTTGCCGCATGGGGATTGTTTAGCCATGTACAAATTCGTGTAGATACCTGGCTTGATCCTTTCGCTGACGCAGATGGCGTAGGCTATCAGCTGGTGCAAGCCATTTATTCGATGGCCGATGGCGGCTTGTTTGGCGTGGGTATTGGTCGTGGGTATGCAGAAAACATCCCCGTGGTTGAGAGTGACTTTATCTTTGCGGCAATCGCAGAAGAAGCCGGGCTTCTTGGCGCTGCCGGCGTGTTGTTACTGTATCTATGCTTTGCAATTCGTGGAATCGTAACTGCTGCACGCGCGAAGAGTGATGTGAGCTCCTTCATTGCTATTGGTCTTACCTCTATCATCGTGTTGCAGGCATTCATTATTGTTGGCGGAGTCACACGTCTGATACCGCTAACAGGACTTACCCTGCCCTTTGTGAGCCAAGGCGGCTCTTCGCTTTTGGCAAGCTTTCTTATCGTTGGTTTCTTGCTGAAGTGCGGCGACCAAGGAACGGGCGTTGGCGAAGAAATGAAGATGGGAACAGGTTCCCTTCATTCAAATTCGGTGCTTGGACGTATTTCTCTTGGAAAGCGACTCACAAATTTGATGCTTATATTTTCGGTAATGTTTGCCGTGTTAGTTGCCAATCTTACGTGGGTTATGGTGGTGCAAGCTGAGTACTATCAGAATCTCCCGGGGAATAATCACACGATGGCCAAGGAAGAAAAATCTGAACGCGGAACAATCTCGACCTATGATGGGGTGGTGCTTGCTCAAAGCACCAAACAAGAGGATGGAACCTACGCACGAGAATATCCGGCGGGCGATTTGGCGAGTCATGTCGTGGGCTATTATTCGCAGCAATATGGCACAAGCGGTATTGAGCAAAGCTACAACGACACGCTCAAAGGACAAGAGAATTATGCAAGTTGGATTGATGTGTTTAACGCAATGGCAGGTGCCGAAACGCCTGGCAACGACATAAGTCTTACGCTCAATTCAACAATTCAACAAGCCGCACAAGATGCGCTTTCGGGATATTCAGGTGCCTGTGTTGTGATTGACCCAAACACGGGAGCCATTTTGGCGATGGCCTCTTCTCCGAATTATAACGCCAGCGAATTCGAAAGCTTTTTACAGGGAGGAAGCGAGTCGAGCGCTCTCTTAAACCGTGCAACACAGTCCTTATATGCTCCTGGCTCCACGTTTAAAATTGTTAGCTTGGCAACGGCTCTCGATAACAATATTGCAAGCGAGAGCGATATTTACGCTTCGCCTGGCGAAATGACTATCGGCAATGGGCCGGTTACAAGCTTTGACGGAAATGATTACGGAAACATCACGCTTGAAAGAGCAACCGAGCTTTCTTCGAACACAGTCTATGGACAACTTGGCGTTGAGATTGGTTCGGACTTATTGGTGAGTTCTTCAGAAAAGTACGGCTTTAACCAAGAAATTGACTTTGATTTGCCTTTAGCAACTTCGCTTATGCCCGACCCAGACGAAATGACTGAATGGGAAACAGCCTGGTCTGCAATTGGCCAGCCTGTTGGGCAACACGAAAGCCCGGCTGGTCCGCAGGCAAGCGTATTACAAATGGCGATGCTGGGTTGTGCGGTGGCAAACGATGGCGTTATCCAGAATCCCTATATTGTTGAAAGCGTTTCAAACGCACAAGGTTCGACAAGTTATACAGCGAGTCCGTCGCGCTATGGTCAGGCGATTTCTTCTGCCGGGGCACAGCGCGTTAAGAAAGTTTTAGAAGGTGTGGTTAATGAAGGAACTGGCATGGCAGCTTCGATTCCCGGTGTGCAGGTGGCAGGCAAAACTGGTACAGCAGAGACAGGTAAAGAAACGGATGACAGCTGGTTTGTAGGGCTTGCACCATCTGAAAACCCGAGTGTGGTAGTGGCTATCGTTGTTGAAGAAGGAGCAGGGAAAAGCCAGGACGCATCAGCAAAAGCGCAAAATGTGTTAAAAACTGCACTAAGGGTACAAGGACTTATGTAAATAGGGTATTCTGTTGTGGATTACGAAAAATCGAACATATTACGCCCTACCATGTGACCAAAAGGAGCAAAAACGTGACTGGAAACATGATTGGTAGAACATTCAATAATCGATATAAGATTATCGATCGCATTGGCATCGGCGGAATGGCCGAAGTTTATCGAGCCCAAGACACGGTATTAGGACGCGTCGTTGCAGTAAAAACGATGTTGCCACAATACGCTGCCGATCCAAACTTTACGCAAAGGTTCAGGCAGGAAGCAGCTGCAGCGGCAAACTTGCAAAGTCCTTACATAGTAAATGTATACGACTGGGGCCAAGACGAAGGAACGTACTACATAGTTATGGAGTACGTTCGTGGCAGCGATTTGAAAACTGCCATCAACGAGCGCGGAGCAATCAATCAGCGCAAGGTTGCAGAAATTGGTTCGCAAGTATGCCAGGCCCTTACTGCTGCGCATAAGATGGATATAATCCATCGTGATATTAAGCCGCAAAACATCATGGTCCAACCAGATGGTAATGTGAAGGTAATGGACTTCGGTATTGCTCGCGCAAAAAATACCGTTATGGCACAAACCTCTGCAGTTTTAGGTACTGCACACTATATTTCTCCAGAACAAGCTCAAGGAAAAGATCTCACACAAGCTAGTGATATTTATTCCTTAGGCATTGTTTTATACGAAGCAGCAACCGGAAAACTTCCTTTCGACGCTCCTGATGCAGTAAGTGTTGCAATGAAGCAGGTTAACGAGCCGCCTGCTCCGCCAAGCACTATCAATCCTGACATTGACCCAAGCCTTGAGAATATTATCATGCGGGCTCTTTCGAAAAACCCGATGGATCGCTTTGCTACTGCAACCGACATGCGCCAATCGCTCAGTGATTATCTTTCAGGACGTCCAGTTTCTTTCGGACAGGGATTTGCTGGTGCAGAAACTGCCGTATTAGGCAGCGCCGCCGCTTCAGGCATTGCCGATGGAACGGCTGTCATGCCAAACGTGGGCAATAATGGCAACGGACAAGCGGTTTCCACGAACTATCTTGATAAAGATAGCGGCAAGAAAAAAATGAGTAACAAAAAAATTGCGGGGATAGTTATCGGCGCCGTTGCTGCTGTGCTCGCCATCGTTGGCATCGTCTTTGCTCTCACCTCTAATGCTGGGGAAGGGGATGCGGTTCCAGATGTAACTGGTGTATCTGTAGAAGTTGCAACACAAAAGCTGACTGATGCAGGATTCGAGCTTGGGCGCCAGGATACCGCACACAGCGATACCGTAAGTGAAGGAAAGATTATTAGTCAGGATCCTTCTGCAAACTCAAAAGCAGAAAAAGGAACCAAGGTTAATGTCGTCGTGTCCTCAGGAAAAGAAAAGATAACCGTTCCCGACCTAACGGGAATGACAGCAGATCAAGCAAAGCAAGCGCTCGACAAAGTCGGACTAAAAGCTTCAGCTGGCACTGCGGAATACTCAGGTGATATAGAAGTAAACCACGTAATCAGACAAAATCCGGCTGCAAATACCGAGGCAAGCAAAGGCGATACCATTACCTATATTCTGTCTCTTGGCGTTGAGAACGGCGATGTTCCCAATGTTGTTGGTATGGGAGTAAACGATGCTATCGCAACGCTTGAGAACGCAGGATTCAAAGTCAATCAGGTCAGAGGCGGCTATAGTGATAAATATGCTGTAGATAGTGTAATGAGCCAAAACCCAAGCAGTGGAACAAAAACGCCAAAGGGTTCTACGGTTACTATTAATCTTAGCGATGGTCCCGAGCCAGAGCCCGATCCAACCGTACAAAACGTTGTCGGCTCAACTATTGCAGATGCAAAAGCCACCTTAGAAGCGGCTGGCTTTAAGGTTAGCTACCCAAGCGGAACTGATACAAAACTAAAGGTAGCAAGTCAGAGTCCTGCCGGAAATACCACGGCAGCAAAAGGCTCTACGGTTACCTTAACGCCAGAGACACCGCCTGCGAACAACACGAATAGTGGTTCGTAAAACGGGGCGTAGGGTTAGAGTATTGAGTGTTACAATTACGAACTGTTCGCTAAGAAAAGGCCTCCGTAGCTCAGGGGATAGAGCAATGGTTTCCTAAACCATGTGTCGGACGTTCGAATCGTCTCGGGGGCACCATCAAAACATTCAAAGATCGCTTGCATCGCGCAGCGATCTTTTTTGTTAGCTGTCAGAGCCCTCTTTTCGCTCAGGAATTTTTAAATCTGGGGGTCACCTCTGCCAAAAAAGCCTCGTCTGCGAAAAAAAAGCATGAGAGGACTCGTTTGCGCACTAACCTGAGCATTTTTGCATGGATTGTTTAGTCGGTTCTTTCGCTGAGGTCGATGAGCTCTTGTTTGCTGTGAACTTCCATTTTCCGATAGATGCGACGAAGGTGGGTATCAACGGTGCTTTTAGAGATGAAGAGCTCCTGCGAAATTCGCTCACTCGTTCTACCCTTGAGCGCAAATGGAAGAATCTCTGATTCACGGTTAGAAAGACCGTAAGTTTCCGAGAGCATCGCGCAACGTTGATCAAAAGAATCGGTGTCGGTCACAATTTCGGATAGTTCGTCAAAATCTCGTTCGGTAAACAAGAAAATGTAGGAAACCAAAATAAGAACTCCCGCGAGAACGATTGCTGTATAGGGAGTGCCCGGACCGATATGGGTGGCGAAAAAAGCATTTCCAAGCAAGACACCGAAGAGCTCTCCTGCGAACAGAGCTGCAAAGCCGCGTGAAAAAGAGGCGCTTGTGCTCGTGTTGGTAATGTTGGCAAGCACTAAAAATAGTGAAATCAAAACAGCACTTAAACCCAGATAGCCCGCGAGGACAATTGCTTCACCCGTAACAATTGAATCTGTAAAAACGGGAGTGGGAACCAGAAACAATCCCACTAACATAATAAAGACTGCCAGGCGGTATGCCTTATTGAGGGAGGTTCCTCGGCCAAAGCTATCAGAAAGAAGCGTAGTGAGCGTACCGAGCGCAAAAGCTACAAACAACAAAAAAGCAATCACGAAAGTTGGGATGGCCTGCATGCCGGGTTCGGTGTAAAACACTTCCATGAGACCAGCCGCAATACCAAAGAGCGCAGTACCGGCGACAATCTTGAAAGATAACAAGGTGGCAGCTTGAGTCGAGACGTCGCTCATGGGTGCGGACTTTAAATCAAATCCTGAGTTTGCTGAAGACAGCAAGGCAAAAGCGCTTACAAAAGGAAGGGCTCGAAAAGCTAAATCTACTTGAGCAAGGGGCACAAAAGAAGCAACAAGGCCAAACAAAGCACCCAGGAGAGAGCCAAGAAACACTTCCGGTATCGAGGTCTTCGTTGAAACCTTCCCAAATGCACGCCCCCAGGCAGATAGCATCAAGGCACAGGAAAGACCAAGAAGCGCGCTTTCAAGTACGAGCCAAAAAAGAGTAAGGGATTCTACGAAGAGAGGAATGAGAGAGCCAGCAGAAAGAAACAAGGCATAGACAAGAAGGAAGGGGCGCGAACCTAAAACACTTCTTAGAGACTTAGGGCAAACTCGGACAAAGACAAAGCCTAAAACCATGAAAAACAGGGTTCCGATAAGGTCTGCGCGCTCAATATGAAAATTACCGAGTGCGTAATTGTTTGTGAGGCCGATGTAGAACAGAAAGAAGACAAAGCCTTGATTGCAGGCGAAGCCAGCAATACGGCGAGGAGACAAACCTCGAGAAGAACTGCCTTCTGACATTGAACTACCCTCCTTCAAACAAAAGTGAACGAATCCTTGCATAATCATAGCAGGACTCGTTCACATGAGGCCTCAACATGCTCAGTTCACAGGGAAAAGACCATGCAAGACATGCGCCTCCAGGCAGCTATAGGAGGGAAGTCTAAGCCGCCAGCATAGGTTCGCTATTTAGTTGACGCAGTGTTTTTTGCACGCGTCTTACGAGGGGCTTTTTTCTTCGTTTCGCCCTCGAGAGCCTTAGTGGTTTTGCGAGGTTCTTCGTCTACCGCTTCTTCTACAATCTCTTCCATATCATCATTTTTGTTTGAGCCGAGACCGTCGCGAAGGTTTTTGACTGTAGAACCAAGCGCAGCACCAAGTTTCGGAAGGTGCTTTGGGCCGAAAATTAACAGAACGACTGCGAGAATAATCAGTAGCTCGGGAAGACCCATTCCAAATACTTTCATTTGTTCCTCCAAAATATTGCGTTCACATAAGAAGAAGTGTGCCCGACTGCTTTAGTTTTGCCTATAACGCAAAAGGGTGAAAGTATTCCATTTCTAAAGAAAATCTTGTCGCGCATATTGCTGATAGGCGCTGAGCTGGTCTTTACTGGAGTGCCGAGGCAATCTTTCGTGCTGCCGCTGGGATGGTGAGATCATCGACATCAACCGTTATCTCCGCATATTGTTCATAAAGCGGCTGGCGCTCATCGTAGAGCTCTCGCAAGCTCATACTATGTCCTTCACGTAATACCACACCGCGCTCGTCTAGACCATGCATTCTGCTTGTAAGGGATTCATAAGAAATCTTAAGATAGACAATCGTGCCAAGTGATTTTAGATGCTGCATGGCCGGCGCAGAATAAACGGCACTTCCGCCCGTTGCAATAATGGTACGACTGGCAGAGAGATCCTTGAGTATCTCATTTTCAACTTCGATGAAACCTTCAGGTCCACAGACGTCGATGAGCTTTTGTAGGGTTTTGTCGCAGCGATTCTGAATTACCAAATCTGCATCGACAAAGTCATAGGCAAGAATTTTTGCGAGAACAATTCCTAGAGTTGACTTTCCCGCACCGGGCATTCCGATGAGGATGATGTTGTCGTTTGTAGAAGTTGCAGCGTCTCCAACTGCAAAACTATTCTGAGAAGGGTTGTTGTCTTCGATAGGCATGGGTTCTCCTTTGCTATCCCTTTACTCTTGGGGCACGTTTCTGCCAATCACGGCATCACGATGTTAGCGGGCACCGCCGCCTCCGCCGAAGCCGCCGCCTCCGCCGCCAGAAAAGCCGCCACCAAAACCGCCGCCGCTGCTAGAGCTTCCGCTTGCGCCAGAAATGGCAGCTTGAGCAGTTTGGATAGTGTTGTTGACAGAAGTCTGGAGCATGTCGCTTGCTGAAGGCATCATTGAGCCACTAGCGCCGTGGGTGGAGCTATACCAGAACCACCAGGGAACAAACGACGTTGAGCTTTGGTATTGATCGTCGGCAAAGAGCTCAGGTACTTTGAGCTGCAGCTCCTTCATTACCTGTTTTGCGATACCGAATATGTAGGCGTAGACCATAAACTCTCCCCAGACTTTGACGTCGGTAGGAGGACGCTCGTCGAGCGCGGAAAAATCCTTGAGCCAATTGCGCAAGGCTTTTGATTTGGCATCAAGATTATTGCCCTCTTCACTCCTGCGAGGCATAAAATTCGCGATAACAAACAGCGCAATAGCAACAGGAACAAGAAAGATTAAAGGAATAAAGTTTTCTAAAACAAAGAAGAATATTCCGCCAACTACAAGCATGATGATAGCAACTACCACCATCACCATCTGTTGGGTTTGTCCTTTGATTTCGAAGAAGTTGCGCTTGTTGGTTTCGCCGCTTACCTGACCCTGCCAGGTTTTCATGCCTTCCATAAAGTCTTCGGGGTTCTCTTTTCCGTATTGCTGAATGGTTCCAAACCAAAGCGAATCACTGCCACCTGCAATTTTGTCAAACAAGAAACTCATAGCCTGCTTGTCGATAGGGCTCGTAAGTGAGTTTGCAGCTTCAGGAACACGCGTGAGATAGTAATCGTCTTCCGTACTTGATCCAAACAATCCAGGCTTTTCGTAACTGCCTTTATTAATCTGGATAGCGCCAATGTGCGAAAGATGCATCAGTGTTGCAGTGAAATCATCAGGACTTTCTTTGTCCCAGCGCCAAAGTCGCGCGATTACAGCTGGATGGTCTTGCGGCGAGGGAATGTCGCGCCAGTATTGGTCTTGGAAGCTTGGTTCGTACTCTTTGCCGTGCTTGAAGTATGAGCGAATAGCCCACAGTAGAATAAGCAGCGAAATAATGCCACATCCTATTACTAAGGCAAGAGAAATCATACGTGATCTATTTGCTTGATCAGCCCAAACCTCTTCTTCGCTGAGTACCGTTTCGAGTCGTGCGGTATCTTTGTGAAGCAAGACGCTTTCATCGGAGAGGTTGGTGAGCCAGCCAACAGGAAAAACCACGCGTGCTTCGGCATACTGTCCTGCGTTCACTTTTGCAACGGTGTAACTGATTGTTCCGTCTGCGTTGATACTCACGTTTCCATCAAGAGGACCATGTCCCCAGGCGCGGACATTCTCGCCAGCAACTACTTCGGTTCCAGAAGGAAGAGGAAGGGCGAGTGTCATAGAAACATTGTTCGAAGCTTCTGCCCATTGATCGCCGATGTATTTCCAGTAGACCTCACCGACGTCTTTATACGCTTGCACGCCATTTACTACTGAGTAGTTCATGTCAACACGTAAGGATTCGTCGGCAGCGTCGAAGAATACATAGACGGTATTTTTCGGTGAATCAACCGAGAAGGCTGCTGATGTTGGACCGCCTGCGTCGCGCCACGAAAGGAGGAATTCTTCCTCGGGCAGCACAACTGCTTCGCCGATAGCTTCACCAGACTCATCGATGCGCGTGATGCTGACGTCGTGAAACTCTAAAGAAGCATTTTGTGGGAGACCGCTGAATGTCCACCATACGGCACTAAATTCGCCGTCGAAATCGAAGGTCCGTTGCTCGCTTATGTATAAGGTGCCGTCCGTTTGCGCTTCTGCCTGGATGTCAACGGAGGGCATAGTATAGCTTTTTGCATAAGCCTGATTAGGCCAGAAGAACACTATGAGAAAGAAAACGGCAGATAAAGCAAGTAGAATAGCTACCCGGCTTTGCGTTTGCTTCGTGTTTTGCATCCTCTTCCTCCTTGCAAGATATGAACCATAACGGTATCATTGCAAATCGCATCATGTTCATTGGAGAGCTGACCGAGAGGCCGAAGGTGCTCGCCTGCTAAGCGAGTATACGCCAAAAGCGTATCTAGGGTTCGAATCCCTAGCTCTCCGCCACCTAGTAACTCTCAACCCCGGAAATCTCTCTGGGGTTGTTTCATTTTACAGCAACGCGGGATTCGAACCCGCGAGGGGTAAACAGCACAGCGTGCTGTTTACAAAGGAGCGCACTGCGCGACGTAAACAGATGCGAGCGTTAAGCGAAGCAGCTGTGACATCCCTAGCTCTCCGCCACCTAGTAACTCTCAACCCCGGAAATCTCTCTGGGGTTGTTTCATTTTACAGCAACGCGGGATTCGAACCCGCGAGGGGTAAATCCCAAAGTAGCTGCTAAAACTGCACCTGAGGAGCGACTTCTGCTCCAGCAACAGCGTCAAAGCTTTCACGCTTGGTGAAGCCCATCATGCCAGCAATGAGAACAGCTGGGAAGGTTTGGATAGCGGTGTTGAACTTCATTACAACATCGTTGTAGCTTTGGCGCATGTACGAGATTTTGTCTTCGGTATTAGCTAGCTCGGTCTGAAGTTGCATAAAGTTAGTGTTTGCCTTCAGGTCTGGATACGCTTCTGCGACTGCAAACAGAGATTTTAATGTTCCGGTCAGCATGTTGTCTGCTGCCATTTTTTCTGCAGGATCTTTAGCGTTCATGACAGCTGAGCGAGCCTGGGTCACTTGGTCAAGAGTTCCTTGCTCGTGAGCAGCATAGCCTTTTACGGTTTCGACAAGATTTGGAATCAGGTCGATACGACGCTGCAGCTGGACATCGATTTGCGCCCATGCGTTGTCGACCATGTTTCGGAGCTTGACCAAATTGTTGTAGAGAGCGATAACGGCTATCACTAATATAACCACCAGCGCCAAGACGACGATTAATATAATGGACATAATTCTCCTAACTTCGGTTTGTTCGCATTTTACCAGGTTTACTTCTGGCTGCGGTAACCAGCCATTAACGCTTCGGGACGATTGCAGCCCTTAATGCACTGAAACTTGTCGTTCGTGCCCACCAGCCTTGCATTTTTGCTCCGCTCACAAGGTAATGCGCATGATTGAAGCTGTCGCACACCACGATAGTTGCCGAGCCACTCCCCGAAAGCAAAACTCCTTCGACGCCTTCTTGTTGTTGCGCCCAGGTACGTATGCGCACAAGTTCGGGAAGGAGAGTTTCTGCAGCCGTACTTAAATTGTTAAACAAGGGAACTTCGCTTGCATCTTTTGCTGCAATAGTTTCTGAAAGAACATCTTCTGGAATGGGAACGGGAGATTCATCAAAGGTGCGATAGGCTTCTGCAGTTGAAACACCACGGTCAGGCATAATGAGAGCAACAGATTTTTTCATAGGAGTTAACATGTGCTGGAACTCTTCGCCGGTACCCGTAAGAAAAGCGCATCCTCCAAAAAGGAAAAAACTAACATCACTACCCAGTTGCACGGCAGTTTCAAGAACGGGCTCAGATTGTGGCTCGATTTCCCATAAGTGAGCGGCGGCAACAAGAGCAGCAGCAGCATCGGAAGATCCACCGCCAAGGCCCGCCTGAAGAGGAATGTGCTTCTCGATTCGAATGGTGATTTTTTCATCAACCGTTCGATTGAGTTTTTTTGCAAGGAGCGATATTGCACGCGTTGCAAGATTTTCCTCAGAGAGAATCTCAAGCTCTTCGAGATTTTCGCGAGCATGGCAGCTAACCTCAAGCTCGAGACCGCCCGCACTTTCTGGATAGTAATCTACGTGGAGGACATCATGTAGATTAAGAGCGTGCATAATAGTGCTTGTGTTGTGATAGCCGTCAGGGCGACGATCGCCAACCGCAAGTACAAGGTTCGTTTTGGCGGGGGCGATTACTTTTAGCATCCCTTCTTTTTCGAAAGCTGCTAAGGGGTCGGAAACGACCATATGATTTGGAATGTTCATTGCTAGTGTTTCTTTCTTTTCTTGGAGAAAAACGAACTTAATAAGGTGCTGCATTCTTCTTCGCACACGCCTGCACGTACCTCAAAATTGTGGTTAAGCCGCTCATCATTGTGGATGGAATATAAGGTACCGAGTGCGCCTGCTTTTGGGTCGGCGGCTCCATACACACAACGGCTAATTCGCGATTGATGCATAAGGCCGGCACACATAAGGCAGGGCTCAAGGGTGACGTAGACGGTACAGCCGCTGAGTCGCCACGCGTCGAGAACTTCTGCAGCTTGTTTCATTGCGATGAATTCTGCATGACCCGCCGGATCCTTGCTCTGTTCTCGCATGTTGTGTGCTTGCGCGATAACTTTTTCGCCATAAACAACGACTGCACCAATTGGCACTTCATCGTGAGAAGCAGCCAGGTGTGCTTGTTTAAGTGCTAATTGCATATATTCTTCATCAGTCATGAGTGCATTATATGCTATTCTATTTCGGCGTTCGGGTGTTGCACTCAGTAAGGCATGGGAATTCCAAGTCTTTAAGGTGTCCCGACACATATTGCGGAGGAATGGCCGAGCGGTTGAAGGCGGCAGTCTTGAAAACTGTTGTGCCGAAAGGTACCCGGGGTTCGAATCCCTGTTCCTCCGCCAGAAAAATTTCTAGACCTGATGTGTTCAGGTCTTTTTTGTTTTCCAGCACCGTAAGCGGGATTCGAACCCGCGAGGGGGCAATGGTCCTGTGGACTATTGCCAAAGGAGCGCAAAGCGCGACGTATACAGATGCAAGCAAAGCGCAGCAGCTGTGACATCCCTGTTCCTCCGCCAGAATTCATTACGCTGTTCTTACGAACATCGTAATTGTTGACACTGCGGTTTGATGATGCACCCTATCTAGGTGTTCTGTCTTAGGGCTCACGTACAAAGTACGCTTCGCCCAGACATCGCACCCATCTAAGGCACAGCATCAACCCTCGTTGTCTTTGCTGGACCTGTGATGTAAAGCACGTGCACGCAGGGTGTTGCGTCGGCCAAGGAATCATCTCGAGCTGAGACGGTTTCATTAAAGTTGGTCAAATTTGTCTGAGAATCTCGATAGTGCGCGACTCAAACGCGATCAAAGCGTCGGAATCGAACCAATATCCAAAAACTTACGCGTATATGCTCTTCGGGTGCAACGAAAATCGCGCACTATCGCGATTCTCTGCCCTGCCAGCCTTCTTTCAGTACAGTTACCGATGTGCACACTCGCCACGCACGCAAGATGCGACGCCGAAAAAGCGAAGAAGTCTTCTCGAATCTCTTTTGATTCTGAAGCTAGCGTAGTGTAGCCGGTAGAGGGCTGAGCAGCTCGCTTGCAGGTACGCTGAAATCTTTGAATTCGGTATGCAGCATTGCGTTGGTGTTGGGGTCTATCTGGAAGCCAAGATCGCGATAGAACTTCTCGACGACTTCAGGGCGAAGCTCACTGCGAGGACAAAATTCGCCACAGATATAATCAACGCCACATAAATCAGCAAGCAAGAACATCATTTTGAGAAGATAGCTTGCTATGCCCTCTCTTCTGCATTCAGAACTTACCGAAAGTGATTCAATATAGAGTGATTTTTTGCCACGTTTGGTTATACGCATTCTGCCCTTGATATAGCCAACTTTCGACATATCGTTTTCGCAAACCCTGAGAGTAATTCCCCATATATCGGGTGCAAGATCGCCTATAGCGTCAGATTGGGCGAAGAGAAACACTTGGTAACTTCTGTATTTTGCTAAAAGGATTGTTTCGGCCCGACCGTATTCTATACGAGAGCAATAGGCTTCGTGCTTTAAGTCCCATATGGTCAGTTCTTTAGTAACCATGGCGCATCCTTAATTGAAGGAACACGTATCGACTATCTTGATACTATCAAAGATAATGCATACAATAAAGAACAATATTGTATGCAAGACATTTTCGCAGGAGGCTGCAATTGCTGAGCTTCGACTACCCCTTAACATGGATGCCCGAGAAGGATCGTCTTAAGAAGCCCTACTACCTATCAATTGCAGACATGATTGCTCAAGACGTGGCTCAAGGAATTCTTAAGGCAGGCACGCAGCTTCCCTCACAACGTGATCTTGCCCGGTATCTTGAGGTGAATTTTTCAACCGTAACCAGGGCGTATCGAGCAAGCGAGTTAAAGGGCCTTACCTCATCTTCGGTGGGGAAGGGAACGTTCATAACGCCAAATGCAAGCAAAACAGCGACGATTACTGCGAACGACGATGTTGGCGAATTCATCGATCTTGGCTTTGGTGCTTCGTTTGAGGAGTGCAACGAGATGCTTACCGAAGAAGTTCAGACTGTATGCAAAAAGCGATATGTGAAGTCGCTTCTGAATTACGACAACCCAACAGGGATGTTTCATCAGAAGGCAGTTGGTGCTCAATGGATGTCTTCTTTCGGCATCAAAGCAGAGGTCGAGCAGATAGCGATTACCTCTGGTGGACAAAACGCCATCACCGTAGCTTTGGCCGCGCTTTTTGAGCCGGGAGACTCTATCGCTGTCGATCTTTTCACTTATCCAAATTTCATTGAACTCTCAAAGCTTCTTGGCGTCAGACTGGTTGCTGTGCCAAGCGATTCTTCTGGAATGATTCCCGAAGAACTAAACACCTTGTGTCACACGAAAAATATCAAGGGCATGTTTTTGATGCCATCGTGCATTAATCCAACTTCAATCAAAATGCCTCCAGCCCGCAGAAGGGAAATCGCAGCACTCGCTGAGAAACATGAGTTGGTAATAATTGAGGACGATTCGTATGCCTTTCTTGCAATCGAAGACGAGCCCGATTACTTTCCTATTTTCAATCTTGTGCCCGAGCGATGCGTATATATTTCGAGTGTTTCGAAGCCGGTTTGTTCGGGTTTGCGCGTTGCCTACATGGTGTTTACAGAGACCTATAAAGACAAGCTTCTCGAAGCCCTTTTCAACATCAACGTAAAAACATCTTCGCTAGATGCCGAGATTATTACGCAGTCTATTATTAGCGGAAAGGCGCAAGAAATCATTGACGAACGAAAGCGGCTTGCCCGAGAAGCAAACGTTCTCTACACTCGCTATTTTCATGCTCCTTCAGCCAACGAACTGTCGCTTAGCTATTTTCGATGGCTTGCTCTTCCGAAAAACGTTGATGGAAAGCTTCTTCAAAAAGAAGCCATGCGACAAGGAGTACGCGTGTTTCACTCCGATCGTTTTACCGTGCAAAGAACAGCAAGAACGAACGACCATTTACGGATTTCGCTCTCAGCCGCACAATCGATGAATAGGCTCGAGATTGGATTAAAGAAGCTTAGCGCCCTCGTTAGCCAATACTAAATAACCATCCATTTCAACGAAACCGCAGCTTTGATAAAGAGAGCGGGCCTCTTCAGTAGTCTCGAGATAGATTTTGGTTGCCTCTCGCTGTTTAGCCTGGTCGATGAGCCAGGTGACTACGGTCGCAGCTGCGCCATTCCCTCTGAATGAAGGACGCGTATATATGTTCATGATGAACGCACATCGACCGTTGGGGTTGTCGGGGGAGGGCATTTCTTCTTGAAGACAGAAAGCTCCACAGGCAACAAACTGATCGTCGTCATAAAGCAGACAGGCAACATGGCTTCCATCTAGAAGCGCACGTCGATAATAGTCTTCGTTACTTTTCCTCAGTTCAGACAAGTCCTGCGTTTCAGAAAGCTTAAACACTGCGCGAAGAACTTCAAGTCGTATATCGCAAAGAAAGGTAATGTCAGCAAGTGTTGCCTGGTGTATGCGAAGGGTCATGAGCGATTCGCCTCTTTCAAAACGATGGGGAGCGCGTGCTTGTTTACTTTTCCGTTTGGTGTGAGCGGCAGCTCTTCAAGTTGCACGAAGTAGTCCGGAATCTTGTAGTCGGGAAGCTGTCGCTGTAAATACTCGTGAATTACTGAAGCTTGAAGAAGATTCTCGCTTTTGCTTTGCGGAGAGGCGACGACATGCGCTACAAGATAACTCATGCCTGCTTCGTCGGTTTCAGGGATGACGACTGCCTGCTCGATAGCCTCATGAGATTCAAGAACGAACTCGACCTCTTTTGGCTCGACGCGTTTTCCGGCGATCATCACCTGATCATCTTTTCGCATAAGAAAGGCGATGTTGCCATCGTGAAGCTCGCGCCCAAGATCGCCGCTTCGATACATCCGCGTTCCGTCGCTAAGCGTGATAAATGAGTTTACGCCTTCGTGAGAATTGAGGTAGCCACGTGAGACCCCGTCTCCAGAGATGCATATCTCTCCAGGCTCTCCAAGAGTTACAGGGTTTAGCTCTTCATCGAGAAGAAGTACCGCCACATTTTCAATAGCGCTTCCAATAGGAAAGGTGTTGTCTTCCAGAGCTTCGTAGCCGTTGCATTTAAAGTAAGTTGCACAAACGGTGGTTTCAGTGGGACCATAGGTATTGTAAATGTCCACCTTATCAAGAAGATTAGAAACATAGTTTGCTTTGAGGACATCGCCTCCGCTAATCAGTAAGCGAACATACGGAGGAAGCGAATCTAACTTGTTTATTTCCCATAAAAGATGGGGAAAGCCACTCACAATACTTACTTGGTAATCTTCGACGAATTGCATGAGAAGAGAAATATCATTGCAGGTTATTGCGTCGGGGATTGCAAGAGTTCCCCCCGTAAGAAGCGGAGTAAAAACCTCCTCGACAAAGATATCGAAAGAACAAACAGAATTCTGGAGAATAACGTCTTGGGAGGTGGGGTGGAATTCCGAACAGTAAGCTCGCACATAATGGCAAACGTTGCGATGCTCAACTGCCACACCTTTTGGTCGACCAGTTGTTCCGGAAGTATAGAGAACATAGGCAAGTGAACTTGGCTCGATATGTTTTGTAGTAGCTGAAGTTTCACCTGAGGGCGTGCTTGCCTCAATGCCAACTTCGACAAACACAAGCGGCAAATCCTCAAAAAGATGCGAGTATTGTTGCTGGGTTACAACGAACGAACACTCACTTTGAGCAAGGATGTAGTGAATGCGCAGACGCGGAAAAGGGGCTCGATTGGAACATAAGCAGCCCCTGCTTTGAGAATAGCCCAAAGTGAAGCAATCATCTCAACGCTGTGGTCCATCACCAGACCAATGAAACCATTATGCTCCGGAAATGAACGAGCGATGCTATCCGAAAGCCAATCGAGCTCTTCGTAGCTCAGACGTCGACGCTCATCGACGAGCGCGCAGGCATGCGGACTTCGTTGCACCTGCGCCCGAAAAGCCTCGGTTAAGCTATTCGGTATCGAAAAAGCGTTGTCCTCGTTTATTTCTTTAGCGTTCTTCAATGGGAAGATACTGACGCCGTTCAATCGAGGAAGGCTTGTAGGCTGGTCGAATGATGCGCTTTGCAGAAATGATTTCCTCAAAACGATGGGCAGCCCAACCGGTCATTCGTGCGCATGCAAAAAGCGGTGTCATGAGCGAATCGGGAATTCCCATCATGGAGTAGACGAACCCAGAGTACATATCAACATTGGCGCACATATCTTTTGAAGTTCCGCGAACACGAGAAATTACCTCAGGAGCGAGTCTTTCGACGCTTTCGAGCAGTTTATACTCTGCCTCAAATTCGGTTCCCGCCGCAAGTTGCTGGGCGAACTGCTTGCAGATAACTGCACGTGGATCAGAAAGCGTGTAGACCGCGTGTCCCATTCCGTACACGAGTCCGCTCTTGTCATAAGCTTCTTTGTTTGCAATTTTTGCGAGATAGTCTGCTACTTCGTCATCGTTATCCCAGTTCTTTACCGATTCTTTGAGCTCTTTTTGCATAGCAAGTACCTGATGATTTGCTCCGCCGTGTTTACGTCCTTTGAGCGAGCCAATCGATCCAGCATAGGCTGAATAGGCGTCGGTGTCAGAAGACGAAAGGGTGCGGCACGTAAAGGTAGAGTTATTGCCGCCGCCATGTTCGGAGTGGAGGCAAAGCATAATGTCGAGCATGCGTGCTTCTTCGGGGGTGAATTCACGACTTGGACGAAGCATCGAGAGAATGGTTTCGGCGGTTGATTGACCCGGAATAAAGCGATGCATAATCATCGATTCGCCATGATAGCGAGCCTGCATAGCGAAATAGGTGAGAACCATAATGCGAGGTAAGCGTGAAATAAGCGAAATTGCGGTTTTCAGCTCGTGTCCGTAGGAGCGCTTTTCGCAGTCTTCGTCATAGGAGTACAGCATGAGCACCGAGCGAGAAAGCGCGTTCATTGCATCGGGGGGAGTGTCACGCATGATTTTTGTAGCCGTGAAGCCGTCTGGCAACTCGCGTTCAGAATCGAGCACAGAAATGAAGTGGTCTAATTCGCTTCTTGTGGGCAAATCTCCCATTAAAAGCAGGTAGGCGACCTCTTCAAATCGGAAGCGACGATCAGCTGTTTTATTGTCGAGTAAGTCATAGATGTCGTATCCGCGATAACGAAGGAGCCCCTCTTCGGGAAGCTTGTTTCCTTCGTAGAGAACATAGCCATGCACATCAGAAATGTTAGTAATACCTGCAATAACGCCAGTTCCATCGGCATTTCTTAATCCACGCTTTACGTCAAATCCTTCATACGCTTCTGGCTGGATAGAATTAATATCGAGTAGACGCTTCTCTAAAAGCGCAATGTCTTTTTCGCTGACCATAATGCCTCCTGGATTTCTTCCAATACTATACGCAGGCGAAATGCCTTTTATCGACATACTCGCGTTAGACGAAGGCATGCCGTAAATGATATCGCTCCATTGTATAGTTTTTTGAGCTCAGCAGTGAGAAAGAACAGAGATATTCACGATGCCGTTAATCTAATGCCGCTCACCTTAGTTTTCGTGCCGAGAGATAGGCTTAATCGAGCGTTTTAGGCGAGATTCATTGCTTCTTGAGTGTGTGGGGAATGAAGCCTCGCAGCAGTTTTAGCGATGAGATAAAGTGTGATTGAGAAACAAAAAAGGCTGCCGAACGCGCATGGGTTTAGAAAGGGAGCAGCTGGTGCCAAAAGACAATAGCTGGAATCGTTTCTTTTCGCAGAAGTGGCCTAATTTCTTTTTACGGTGCGCTTTAATGGCGCTTGGTGTCATGATTGTTGGAGTAGGTATAGCTTTTGCTAAGTACTCAACAACAGGCACTTCGCCTATATCGTGTATCCCAGCAGTGTTGAGCAACTATGCTGCCTCGCTCGGCTATGAACATCTAACGTTGGGCGTGCTGCTCTTTTGCATGAACATGATTTTAGTGTTGGCAGAAATCCTTATTCTCAGAAGCAGGTTTAAGCCGATTCAGCTTTTGCAGCTGCCGGCGGTATTTGTCATGTCGTGGGCCACTGATTTTTCGATGGGATTTATTGTTGCGATTCCCCTTCCAGATTATTTTTCGCAGTTAGCGTGCGTTGTTTTGTCGGTCATTATTATGTCGCTCGGAATCTTTTTTGAAGTGAAGGCAAATGTATTCATGTTGCCAGGTGAAGCTATTGTTACGGTTATTTCTTCGGTGCTGAAAAAGCCCTTTGCGCGCTGTAAGGTGATTTTTGATACCAGCTTAACTTTGGGTGGCGTGCTAATTTCGCTTGTATTGCTTGGAGGGCTTTACGGGGTTCGCGAGGGAACCATCATCAGTGCTGTGTTTGCAGGTGTGGTGGTCAAGTTTTGGGCGACAGTGTTCTCGTGGGTCGATAGCTTTTTGCCTCCAGCGCCCGTTGATGTTGTTCCTCCAATTATTTCTTCTGAGGAAACGTATCTTTAAGAGCAAGATGCTTGCCTGGCCTATATCTTAGCTCGACTCAGATACAGCAAATCGATGCTTATGAGAGATGGTTTGTGTTTGAGATATGAAAAATGGCTTATTTAGCAGGGCATAATTAAAGTTTGAGAAATACCTTTGACAATTGCAATATCAACTGGCACAATAATCAATTGCTGTTAACGGAATGCGCCCTTACCTCAGCTGGATAGAGGGACTGACTACGAATCAGTACGTCGGGGGTTCGAATCCCTCAGGGCGCACCACTTTTACATTCCTCCCAAAACTTCATACTCTCAAAGGCTGTCATAGGTATTGCTACGCCCTGAGGTATTCGAACCCGCGAGAGTAAGCAGTGCCTTTGCGCTGCTTAGTGATTCGTTGAGCTTGCGAGACGAATGGCACCTGGAAATATGGCAAGACAGCGCCTTTGCGCTGTTTAGTAAGGAGTGCAAAGCACGACGTAAGCAGATGCGAGCGAAAGCGAAGCAGCTGGGACATCCCTCAGGGCGCATTATTTAAAGATGTGGGCAATCCTAGTGGCCTGCCCCCATTTTCTGTACCAACCAAAATGTTAGTTTCTAAGCTGCGATCGCTTGGATTGCAGGAGGTCTGTAGCCAAGCGAGCTATGGGGTCGTTCGTAGTTATAGTAGCGTATCCATT
>JBMNSJ010000023.1:0-30119 GCA_050945135.1 Raoultibacter sp. | reverse complement strand
GCTCACACACCTTGAGGCAAGGCCTTTCCTTCCTTACTGGGATAGGATTCGATATGCAAACATGACCAGGCATTTGCACATGGTGGTTTAACATAGAGACGCAGCAAAGGCTCTCTGCGTTTTGCGAGCCTGCATTATACCGCGAACCCAAGGGTTACCGTCAAGCAATAACCACTGCGATGGCTAGTCGGCATCTGGCAGATGCTTCTTTTCTATCTCGCCTCTTTCGAGCCGCTTGAGCCGTCGCATCTCGACAAAGACGAAGATTGCCGTTGTGAAAATAGCAAGCGTATCTGCAACTGGCGCAGCAAAATACAGCGCATCAAGACTGGTGAACTGCGGCAAGATCATGGGTAGTATCTCGGGAAGAATAAAGAGCAAAGGCAGCAAGAAAAGTATCTGTCGAGTGAGAGTAAGAATGACGGATTTAAGGGGCTGCCCCGTTGCCTGGAAGTAGTTTGAACCCACAATCTGAAAGCCGATGAATGGCAGCATGAACAGCTGCACCTTAAGCGCGAACACCGTGAACTCTATGAGCGCACCTTCAGAGATGCCGAATATCTGCACGATAGGCTCGGGGAAGATATGAATGAGAGCCCATACGATTACGCCGATAAAGGTCGAGCCAAGCACGCCATGCCAGAAGGTTTTCCTCACGCGATCGACAAGACCCGCTCCGTAATTGAAGCCAATAAGTGGCTGTATGGCCACCGCAACACCGATAATAGGTAGCACGGTAAACATCGCAAGCCGCTGTACCACCCCAATCGAGGTAAGAGCAAGATCCTCTCCGAGAGGATGCATTCCCCCATACACAACAAGCAAATGGTTAATAACAAAGCTAACAACCGCGGCGCCTGCCTGCACAAAGAAACTTGCCAGACCAAATGAAAGAATGGTAAGCATGACGCGTGGTTTAGGAACCATAAAACGCGGGCGCAGACGCATTGGAACGCCTTTGGTGAAGATAAAGTACCACAACACCGTTGCACACGAGATAGCCTGTCCGCATACCGTTGCCCAAGCACTTCCTTCTACTCCCCAACCAAGCTGGATAACGAAGATGTAGTTGAATATTGTGCAGAAAACTGCGCCAACTATCATGGTCATGAGAGCACGATTTGGAGCGCCTGCCGTACGAATGAAGTTGTTGATGCCCATGCCTACACACTGGAAGACGAATCCAATACAGATGATTCGCAAGAATGATTCTGCATAGGAACGCACAGCGTCGGTTGCGCTTGATAGAGTAAGCATTCCGTCAAGGATGAAAGGGTTTAGGGCACACAGCGCCACAATAGCTGAAACAGTAAGGCACAGCACAAACGTGTTTCCCAGTGCAAATTCTGCATCGACTCGCTTACCTTCTCCCATGCGCAAAGCAGCGAGCGCATTACCACCAACACCTACCAGCATCGAAATTGCCATAAATACAATCATGATAGGGTTTGCAATGGTCATGGCCTCGATGCCAATATCACCCATGGCCTGGCCCAAAAAGATTGAATCAATAACGTTATAGGCACCATTAACTATCATGCCGAGAATCGAAGGTATTGCAAATTCTACGATAAGGCGAGGGATGGAAGCTGTGCCCATCCGTGTTACTTTATCGTCGCGTTTCGGGTTTTTCGGATCCTCACCAAGGGGGGCTCCTGTACTATCCTCGCCCAAACCGAGAGGATTTTTACTGATTGCGGCTGCGGTCATACGAACGCATTCCACCTTTCTAAACTAAATGTACTTCACCAGAGCTTGCGAAAGCGAGTTCGCCGTTATCGAGTCGAAGCACCAGACGCCCCTGCTCATCGATGTCGCAAACCGTTCCTTCGCTAAGAATGTCATCGGTGAGAGAAAGGAGTCGAACTTTGCGCCCGTCTAAATACGAGCAACTTTGGTATTCGCTCCTTAGGCTAGGAAAACCACCGTCAAGCCATTGATCGTACACACTATATACCTCATGAAATAAGGTGCCAGCGATGCTTTGAATACATTCTTTTTGAGCTGGCTCTAAAACCCCCGATGAAACTACACTTGCAAAGTGTTCGCCCTGAAGATATCTTGCGAGATAAACAGGGTGATACTTACTCTGACCTGCACTTTTAGTGCTCTTATCCTGGGTTTCTTGAGGCTCGAAAACGTTAACTCCAATTCCTACGCAAACGGCACCATCTACCAGCTCAACGGAAACGCCAGCAAGTTTGCCTTCCTTAAGCAAAATGTCATTAGGCCACTTGATGCCTATATCTTTTTTTACGCCGAGCGAAGCAAGCATGCGCTTCAAAGCTATCGACATTGCCAAAGCAAGCGTTGAGACGGCTTCGCTACTAACTCCGTGATCAAAGGGACGCATGAGTAGCGAGAGGTACAAGCCGCCCACTGGACTACTCCAGCCACGACCTTGCCTTCCGTAGCCGCCTGTTTGCTGAAATGATGCGACGGCAGTTTTCTCAGGCTTTCCTGCAGCTATGGCCTTCTTAATCTCGGTATTTGTAGACTCTACCGATTCAAGCCAAGCGATGCTCATGAGATACGCGTTGCCTCTCCCACGCTAACCTGCTCATCGGTTACTTCAACCTCATTGGCAAGTATATGCCTTGGCTTGATTTCTAGAAGAGGCTTTACCACGAAATCTCGTTCAAGAAGACGCGGATGCGGCAAGGTAAGCTCTTCAAAATCGCTGACATACATTTGGTAATCTAGGATGTCGATATCGCAGGTACGCGGCCCGTTTGGCGTGGTTCGGACACGACCAAGGCTATCTTCTATCGAATGAATATAGCGTAACAATTCTTTAGGTGGAAGCCCCGTGCGAATAAGCACCACTGCGTTGACGAAATCTTCCTGATTCTCGTCGTAGGCAGGTTTGCTTGCATAGAAACTTGAGATATCAATCAGCTGGGAATCAGGCAGAATGCACAGGCTTCCAATAGCTTGATTTAACTGGGCAATCTTTGCCTCTTGCTCTTCACCGGGGTTTGCAACGAGCGCTACATTGCTTCCTAAGCTAAGCAACACGCTCGGACGCAAGTCAGCCAGCATTTTTACAGCAAGACCAATATTGTGTGTGCGAATCACGCTGGCACCCAACTCTACTGCCATGAGCGACTCAACAGCCGAGGCCTCGTCACGATCGTGCGGCTGTGCGATATCTTGGTCTTTTCCAATAAAGCTCTTGCGAGAGACCGCCACCATAACCGGATATCCCATGTGCGCAAATTCGTGAATATTTCTGAGAAGCTCAAGCGTTTGATCAGCATCTTTGCCAAATCCTGGACCTGGATCAATGCAGATTCGTTCGCGCGCTATTCCCGCTTGTTCAAGTGCGTGAGCTTGCTGCTCGAGATAATCATATACTTCGCGAACCACATCGGTATATGCCGTGTCGTCTTGCATTGTTTCTGGCTCGCCCTTCATATGCATAAGCACGAGACCTGCATCGGTGTTTGCAGCAAGTTCACGCATTGCTGAATCTCCGAAGCCCGAAACGTCGTTAATGATAGATGCACCTGCTTCGATGCAAGCGCGTGCAACCTCGGCGTGGCGAGTATCCACGCTCACGCACATGCCGCGTGACGCAAGTTCTCGTACAACTTCGACCGTGCGCCTAAGCTCTTCTTCGATGCTCGGGGCACTTGATCCAGGGCGCGTTGATTCTCCACCCACATCGATAATCTGGGCACCTTGCTCAACCATCTCGAGCGCATGTGCAATAGCAGCATCGAAATCTTCGTAGAGACCGCCATCAGAAAATGAATCAGGGGTAACATTCAGAATGCCCATCAATATGGGCATTCTCGTATCAAAGGTAAAAGAAGAACAATTCCACTTCATAGTTAGTCTTTCTTGTCCTCGCCATCGTTGTTTGTTTCGGCTGGTTTCTGCTGGCTAGCCGCGTTTTCGTCTTCGGCTTTTTCCTTCTCTGCGCTGTCTTTGGCAGGAGGAACGCTTGAGTCGACCAGTAATTCTTGGAACTTGTTTTCAAGCTCGCTAAAGAAATCGTTTCCAACAGAATTATCTGTTGATGAAACTCTTCCTACATCATTTGGATCTTGATCGCCTGGGGCAACTGGTTCTTCTTTCCAGTCGGGATTTGCCAAACGTTGCTGTCTTTCAAACTCGATACGGCGAGCCTCAGCTGCAGCAAGTCGCTCGGCATCTTTTGCACGAGCTTCAGCTTCTTCAGCTTCTTTTTTGGCAATGATATCTTTCTCACGAGAAAGATAATCGCTCCACTTGTTATCAAGGAGAGCCTCGCAAGCTTCGCCTTCAACCGTTTCGCGCTCGAGAAGTACACTCGCCATAAGATCCATCTGCTCGCGATGCTCGCTGAGAATAGCGTATGCACGATCATGAGCTTCTTTCATAATGGCGGCAACTTCGCCATCGATACGACGGGCGGTTTCTTCGGAGTAATCTTGCGTGTTTCCGTAATCGCGTCCGAGGAATACTTCGTGGTTGGGCTGGCCAAACACCTGCGTTCCTAAGTCTTTGCTCATGCCATACTGGGTTACAATAGCGCGCGCAATCTTTGTGGCACGCTCGAGGTCGTTAGAAGCACCTGTCGTGATATCGTCGCAGTAAATCTCTTCTGCTACACGGCCTCCCATAAATACCACCAGCTCGTCTTTCATTTCTTTTAAGCTGTTGAGGACTTTATCCTCTTGTGGGATTGACAAGGTGTAACCGAGCGCGCGGCCACGTGAAATAATCGAAATCTTATGAACTGGATCGGCCCCAGAGAGCAGGTGACCCACTAAAGCATGACCGCTTTCATGGTAGGCAATAGTGCGCTTGGTGCGATCGTCAATGATGCGACCTTTGCGCTCAGGACCAGCAATTACGCGCTCCATACTTTCAGAAACTTCAGTCTGTGTAATAATCTTTTTACCACGACGTGCCGTAAGTAAGGCGCTTTCGTTCATAAGGTTTGCCAAATCGGCGCCCGTAAATCCTGGTGTAAGTTTTGCAACTTTCGACAGGTCAACATCGCTTCCGATAGGCTTATCTTGCGAATGAACCTTTAGGATGCGCTCGCGACCTTTGACATCGGGGACATCGACAACAATTTGACGATCAAAACGACCCGGACGCAATAGTGCTGGGTCAAGAATGTCTGAGCGGTTGGTTGCAGCAACCAAAACCACTGAATCATTTTGGTCGAAACCATCCATCTCAACGAGGAGCTGGTTCAAAGTTTGCTCACGCTCGTCGTGCCCGCCACCAAGACCTGCACCACGCTGACGACCAACGGCATCGATTTCGTCGATGAAGATAATCGAAGGAGAGGCATCTTTTGCCTGCTGGAACAAATCTCGAACACGTGAGGCACCTACACCAACAAACATCTCTACAAAGTCAGAACCAGAAATGCTGAAGAAAGGTACACCCGCCTCGCCTGCAACTGCACGAGCAAGCAAGGTTTTACCTGTTCCCGGAGGGCCTACAAGTAAGCAGCCGCGAGGGATTTTTGCCCCCATGCTTTGATATTTTGCTGGATTTGCCAGGAAGTCTTTGATTTCAGTCATCTCTTCGACTGCCTCATCAACGCCTGCCACATCAGAGAATTTCACGTTGGGACGCTCTTCGATGCTCTTCTTCGTTTTTGCTTTTCCGAAAGACATCTGCGAGCTGTTTGCCTTTTGCATCTGGAAAAGGAAGAAGATTAGAATTCCGCCGATTAGGAGAATGGGAAGCAAGGTACCCAAAATCTCAAGCAAGGCAGAAGGGAGCTGGACTTCGTATTCGATTTGCGGATTTACAGCCATTAACTCGCCGAGCGAATCTTGCCCGACATAGGTGGATGTGTAGTTATGCTCGGTTCCGAGGACTTTTACCTCAAGATCTTTTGTGGGAATGCCTTCTAGGGGCTTTCCGGTAAGAGCATCTTTTTGTGCACCTGCTAGCGAGTTCATAGACTCAAAGGCAGAATTGAAGGCATCAGAAGCCTTCGAACCTGCAGTGATTGCTGGATAGTACGAACCTGAAACAGTATAGCCACCTGCGTCATAGGTGACCGTGCTTACGCGATCCTGCTCGACTGCCTGCACAAATTCGGAGGTGACCAAAGCGTCGGTACGCGTGGCGCCTCCGGCAGAAGTCATCATTATGAACTGATTTCCCACGAAGAATACGATAATGATAATAAGAATCGCAGGGATAATCGATGCTTGTTTGAACGATTGCGGTTTCTTTTGCTGGGCCATAAACCTTACTCTCTTTTTCTTAGCATCCGTTGTGCGGCATTCGGAGTGCGAGTCTTTTTCGGTGGTACGTTTCGGGCTTTAATATGCCGATGTAGGGCATATTGCGATAGCGCTCGTTGTAGTCGAGGCCGTAGCCCACTATAAATTGGTCGGGGCACTCAAAGCCAATATACTTACAGCGAATGTTAGCCTGTGCGAGGGTTTTCTTTCGCAACAAGGTTGCTACTTCGATTGAAGCAGGTTCGCGAGAAGCGAGGCTTTTCATGAGGTACTTTAGCGTTAGGCCTGAATCCAGAATATCTTCAGCGATGATGATGTGAGCACCTTTAATCTCTGAGGTCAGGTCTTTCAAAATGCGTACGACGCCCGAGCTTTTCGTGCCGTTTCCATACGACGAAATGGCCATGTAATCCATCTCGACGGGAAGCTTCACTTGTCGCGCAAGGTCAGCCATAAAGATTGCAGCACCGCGCAGAACCGAGATCATGATAATCTTCCCGCCTGCCTCAATACGCTCCGCATAATCTTCTGTAATCTGTGCGCCTATTTCTTCGATGCGTTTTGCAATCTCTTCTTCTGAGAACAGAATCTCTTGGATATCAGTATGCACGCCGTTCCTGTCTTAAAAATCGGACACCCAAAGCAAACCCCAAAAGGACGATCCGCGTCCACGAAATCGCCTTGTGTGTACCCGCTTACCTAATAAGCGATAAGTGTAACATTACGAACACGGGATTGCTTCACAATACGGCAACGACGGGCGCAATCCCCTTGATTTTCACATTTCCCCAAAAAGACCAGCCTATCTATGGTGCCTGCTTGTTTCGTTTGCCAAGCTTTTGTATTGGTGTTGTCCGTATGTTGAGGTTGCGAGTGTGATGGAGTTGCGGGTACTGTGCTGCTGCGAGGGTGGTGGTGTTGCAGGTGTGATGGTTCTGCAGGTACGGCGGTGTTACGGACGTGGTGGTGCAGCGCAGAACTAGCTTGGTCTCTCGTGCAAATCAAGAATCTAGCCTCGAGCGACCTACATTAAGCAATCAGCTTCTCTCAAGGCACGAAAAACGTTTCGCCTGCAAATAAATAAGTGGGTGATTTCTGTGACCTGGCATGTTGTCTAACGCAGAAATCTGAACTCTTCCGAAACAGCTGAAAACGCTGGAATATGTGCAAGCGAAACGCTTTTTGTTCCATAAACTGCCCGAATTGGCCAAGGTAGCTTCGCGGGACCGAAGATATATAGGCAAAACGCTCTTGGTATCCGCTTCAAACTTTTTGAGTAAGATTGCCAGCTCTTGCTCAAAATATCGCAGCAATGACCACAAACAAAACAGTGTGCAGAAAAGCTCTGCCTGATTAAGACATACTTAAAGCCTTATACAACAAGCGAGGCACACAGGATGCAAGATACTGAGCGTGGAGTTCCGGATCGCCATCGACTGGATCAACAAGCCAGCTTCGTGTCGCATGACTCTCGATTTTCGTATACATATCTACACAGTATGCCATCGCTTTTTCTTCCGGATTATACCCACGCTTTTCTAGCGAATCATTCAGTTGCTGTATTCTTGATTTACGCCAGTTCAAGCTTTCAATTGCCGCTTCAAATGATGCGGGGTCTCCGTTAAGATGCGGGGAGGTATTACGCATTATTGGCTCTTTTTCTTCGGACGTCAATGAAAAGAACCTTCTGAATCCTTCTTCCCAAGAATAATCAAGACCAATCTTTGCAACAGTATTGTCGCTTACAAACCTTTTGTACCAAGGGTTTAAATCGTACTTAGAAGGAAAATGATTATAGAATGTTCTTCGAGAAATGCCGGCATTATTGCAGATAGACTCAACGGTTGCTTCATCGATACCTGGCACAACCCCATGCACAATTCTCAACTTCATTTCATCGTCGGCGGTTAAACGCAAAATAAAAAAGTTACTCGTCATAAGAGGTCACACCTTCAGTTAATTCGTTTTACCTGCGTGAATGAATTACCGTAACAGTGCACATGCGTACACTATACCTCATTGTTCGTACCACCGGGTGAAACACAAGCGCAATCGTTACTTGAGACCTTGAACTGATACAACGCATAATTGACATACGCAAAGACTTTGCGGAGGGAGAACGGGGAACAAGGAGGAAACATGGACAAGAAAGACCAGGCATTATTCCAAGAACCTGAAATGGGACAACCCGGGGAGACTCAAGTAAAAGGAGGACTGAAGAGAAGAGACTTTTTCAAACTTGCTGCAACTGCAGGCGTTGCGTCTACCGCAGCAGCAGGCATGGCTTTATCTGGCTGCGCTTCTGCTCAAACGAGCAGTAAACAATCAAGCTCTTCCAGCGATTCCGCAGCTGAGAAATTTGAGTCTTATGCTCAACCAATCGATCCCGTAGATCCACCTAGCTCGTGGGACTTCGAAGTTGATGCTGTGATAGTTGGCGGAGGCGGAGGCGGATTAATTGCAGCCCTGAAGCTTGCTGAAGCTGGCAAAGAAGTCGTTCTGATTGAGAAAAATGAGAACACAGGCGGAATCTGCGCCGAGTCCACGATTCTCATGAATCTGGGCGGGCATAAACATGCAGAGGCCGCACAGTGGGCTTTCCCTGAATACCCCTACAATCCAGATAGGATTGTTGAATACCTAATGGATAAGCAGGGACTTGGTGGAGAACCGTCACTGTACCGAACCATGGCTGTTGCTGGACCAAAGTGTATCGACTGGATGATTGATGACCTAGGAGCTCGTTGGATTCCCATGACAACAGCAACTCCTGTATATACCGCCTATCTCATCTGGGAAGGCACCATATCGCCCAAAAACATTCACCGCACTAATACCGTAGCTATGAAATATTTTACCGACTTAGCCATTGAAAAGGGTGTCACCATTCTGACCAGCACCGAAGCGAGTGCTCTTATCAAGGATGGAGACAGGATTATTGGGCTTCAAGCAAAGAATGGAGATGAAGAAATATTCCTCAAAGGAGCCGATGGCGTCATCCTTACTGCTGGAGGTTTTGCCCTTAACCGTGCGATGGTTAAGAAATACTGTCCAACAGTTTTCCCTGGAGTTGCAAACTATTATCCACCACCATATGACACGGGCGAATGCGTTCGCATGGGCTTGGGCGTTGGTGCTGCAATTTCCGGAAAGAATTCTGCTGCAACCTACGATGGTGGTATTGACTGGGGAACAACCGGAGAATATGACGAGCATTTTACTGCGCATTATGTACAAGATGGAGCAACATCAACTGTTCGCCAGCCTTGGCTCACTATTGATGCCCTTGGCAATCGCGTACCATTTTACTCTTCGTCAATCTACCCCTACTCGAATGCTGCTGACCCAACCAGATTAGCAGATGGCCTAGACGAGACAGGTGCTGTTCATCTCACCCGCTTCGGAGGAAGATCCTACGTCGTGTTTGATTCTAAATTCGAGGAATACACGAAGGACAATGCTTTGTTTAAGGTTAAGCTCGACCGTGCACTCATTGATATCCCCGACGACGATCCATTTGCTGATCGCATACCGAAGGAGCAGCGAGATTGGCATAATGGATTTAATTACGCTGTTGAAAATGAAGCAATCAAAAAATGTGACACGATCGAAGAGCTTGAGAAAGCCCTAGAGTTGAATGAGGGAGTTTTAGTCGAGGCTGTCGAAAAGTGGAATGCGGCTTGCGCTGCAGGCGAAGATTATGCCGACAATTTTAAGCTAGAACCAGAATGGCTAAAAGCACTCGAGAACCCTCCCTATTATGGGGCCAAAATCGGTGGCAATATCTATTGCACAAAAGCTGGTTTACACGTGAATTCGCAGATGCAAGTTATTAATACTGAAGGAAAAATAATTCCTGGTTTATATGCTGGGTTCCATACAGCAGGTGGTTCTTCTGGAGAAAACAACATTTCCAGCAGAACACATGGAGGACAGTATGGATGCTTCGGAACTTCACTTATTGGTGGATTCCTAGCCGCTGGTGGCATACTCGGCGAAAAGTACTAGACACTATTTCCCTCCCCTGAAAACCACCGGGATCAGTCAATGGTTCTGGTGGTTTTCTTTTCCTGTAGGTGCAATCTACATTAAGCAATCAGCCTCTCTCGTGGAACAAAAAGCGTTTCGCTTGCAAATAAACAGGTGGGTGATTTCTGTGACCTGGCATGTTGTCTAGCGCAGAAATCTGAACTCTTCCGAAACAGCTAAAAACACTGGAATATGTGCAAGCGAAACGCTTTTTGTTCCATAAACTACCCGAATTGGCCAAGGTAGCTTCGCGGGACCATTGGTGGCTCGCGAATTGCTTAACGGGTCGCAAGCTGCTAAATCAGGGCTCTCTACACCTCTTCGTAGAACCCAAAAGCAGCCACTAAGAACGAAGCGTCAACACGACAAGTTTACTCTGCGTTTGTGACAAGGTCGGGAAACTCCGTGACAAGCTTGGTAACAGGAAGCCCGATAACCGTATCGATGTCTCCTTCAATCTTTTCGATGAGCTCTGCGCCTTTTCCTTGTGCTGCATAAGCTCCAGCCTTGTCGAAGGATTCGCCCTGGCGTAGATACTCAGCAATCTGTTCGTCGTCAAGCTCTTTAAAAGTAACCCGTGCACTATCTGCAAAGGTTCTGAACCCGAGGTTAACCTTTTCGTCTTCGCCAGCAGAAACCATCCATACCGATACAGCCGTAATAACCTCATGGTTATTTCCCGAAAGCGTTTTGAGCATGTGGGTACCGTCTGAAAGATTGCGCGGCTTCCCGAACACAGTTCCCTCGAAAACGACCATGGTATCAGCGCCAATAACAACCGTTGTTTCAACCTGCTCACAAGCCAAAAGTTGCTGAATAACCGCACCGGCTTTCTTCTCGGCGATCTTCTTTGCGGCTTCTTCGGGCTGTGCGTAAAGCTCCTCATCGATTGACTCATCGGTCTCACACACAACAATTGAAAACTTCACACCGGCGCGCTCCAAGAGCTCCTTGCGACGCGGACTTGCACTTGCCAATATGACAGCAATTCCTGCTTGTTCTTGCTGGGATGCTGCTTGTTCCTTATCCAAGATGTTTCCTCTCTCGGTACTTTAGTCTTTCTTCCTGCGCGAGCGATACTCGCTCATGGGCTCGATACGCAAGCCGTACTTGTTCGCACTAAGGGCTAGGTCACCCTGGATATTGTTTGTGTATCCTCCGATAGGACCTTCCGCAGAAAATCCTTCGAGAATTGCCTCGATAGATCGAGACTCAATGCGCACTTCCGGGCCTAAAATCTTCTGCAAGACCTGCGCGCCAACCCGTCTTTGCATAGGCTTCTCGATTTCAGCGAAGCTCGGCTCAAGTACGCATCCCTCAAAACGAACCGAGGATTCATCCTCCGCACTCTCTAGCCATGAAGCAACTCGTTCCTCGATTTGCTCGCACATATCATCAAGCATATCGTCTTCGTCAGCTATAAGATTCATACTGCGACAAAGCGTTTCGAGTAGCTGAGGATTTCGCTGCCTCATCAGCGGAATGATTTCATGACGAACATACGCTCTAAAGCGATCGGTGTGAGCATTTGTTGCGTCTTCGCGCCATAAATTGCCCTGCGCGTCGCAGATGGTTTTTTTGCCCTCGACTTCGCGCGCCGAAATATAAGCACGCAGCTCCTCGCGGCTAACATCGAGCAATGGCCGAACCACCGGTCCATTCCTGTACAACATCGACCGAAAACCACCTGGTCCTGTGCCAACGATTGAACGCATGTAGAAGTTTTCGACACGATCATCTTGTGTGTGCGCAGTAAAGATACGCCCGTCTGCCAAAGGCGATGCCTTGTGGCGGCAAAAACTCTCGAGAGCTTCGTTAGCCGCAAGGTAGCGCTCACGTCGTGAGACGGCTTCCTCGTTTTCGCCCGTACGTCCAACTTCGCCGGCAACATCAACCTCGCAGGTAAACAAGGGGATATCGAGCGATTCTGCCAAGGTCTCGACAAAACGCTGATCCTCATCGGAATCCTCGCCACGCAAGTTGTGATTCACGTGCAACATGCTAAGTGCCCCAATGGCGCCCTCTTCGACTAACTCGGCAGCCAAGTAAGCCAAGGCGGTCGAATCGGACCCACCTGACACCATGAGCAACACAGGTGAATCAGTTTCTGTCAGGTGACGCTCCTCAATAGTTTGCTTCATGCGCTCTAAGAGCTGTTTTCCATCTCTCATTTTTCTGCCTACTTTTCGAATAGCTTCGTAGATATATAGCGCTCTCCTGTGTCAACCAAAAACGTAACGATGGTCGAGCCTTTTGCCTCCGGGTGCGCTTCAACCAACTTTCTAACCGCCGCCACGTTGGCGCCCGAAGAAATCCCAACCAGGAGCCCTTCGCTTTTTGCTATCTGTCGCGCTTCAGAAAGCGCCTCTTCGCTGGTAACGGAAACACAATCATCGAGTACGCTCAAATCAAGTACCGGGGGAATAAAGTTTGGACCAATTCCCTGAATACCGTGAGGACCTGGCGTAATTTCTTGACCGCGCATTGCCTGACCGATAATAGGACTATCAGAAGGTTGAACTGCGATAAAGCGCGTATGCGCAGCTTGCTCCTTAAAGTAGTGAGCAAGGCCCGTGATAGTTCCTCCCGTACCAGCTCCTGCAACAATATAATCAGGCGCACCACCAAGGGCTTCTGATATTTCAGGCGCTGTTTGCAGTTGATGGGCAAGCGGATTGTCGGGGTTTACAAACTGGCCAACAATCCATGCGTCTTCAATTTGGTTTTCGAGCTCTTCTGCTCGAGCTACCGAGCCAGCTAAACCTTCCGAACCAGGAGTTAAGACGAGCTCGGCACCGTATGCTTGCATGAGAGCTCGGCGCTCGATACTCATCGAATCCGGCATACAGATGATTGCACGATAACCACGAACTGCCGCAAGCATTGCAAGTGCAATCCCGGTGTTTCCACTAGTTGGCTCGATGAGCACGCTTTTGCCAGGAACGATAGTGCCTCTCGCTTCTGCTTGGTCAAGCATCATCTTTACCGCGCGATCTTTTATAGAAGCGCCCGGATTTGTTGCCTCGTATTTTGCGTACACCAACACTCCGAGCTCTTCAGAAATTCCATCGAGCTTGACCAGAGGCGTATTGCCGATGATCTTAGAAACCTGGTCCACGTTAATTTCACTCCCCTAGGTTGGGAGAAGTATTAATGCCCTCAAGGCGCCAATAGCCGTTTTCGGCCTCGAAAAAGAACAGGCACTCTTCCTCAAAATGTGCGTGAATGACCGTTCCTTCCCAATCGAAATCTACGCCATTATTCTCAAGCAAGCTCTCGACAAAAATACGATGATCGACCGCGAAAGACTTGATGGCATCAAGCGCAACACGAATGATTTCCTCGCGTGTACCTGGAGCAAAAATCTCATCTGGCGCTCCCTCAAACACAACGAAGGCTGCGCCCTTCTCGTGTGGGCAGCGGAAGTAGCAGACCTTGCGCTCGGTGATTGCGCAAGCAACAGTTGAGAGTGTGTGACCATTAAAGCTATCAGTAAGGTTAAATGCCTCGGCAGTCAAAGGCTCGAGCTGCCATTCTTCTCCTTGCGCGCGCACTTCTTGAGCGACTTCAATAATTGAATCTTGCATTCCTAAGCTTTCGCTCCACGACCATAGCCAGGTGTTTTCGTCGTGAGACTCGCTACCAATAAATTGAACCGGATACTCGTCTTCGCCAAACGATAGGATGCCCTTACTGAAGTCAGTCTGCCATCCTCTACCTTTTATTACCGCATCTGCACAGCGTTCTTGAGCAATGCGAGTCTTTCCCAAGCTATCGGAAAAAACACTCCACCAATTAGTGTGATCAACCTCGATCCTATTCATAAAGAGCACCTCATATTCTCAGTTTCATTACCGTTTCCATCCTAACAGGATTCAAGTTCTCCTCCATGATAATCTAATATGAATTCGAGAAAGCTATATGATTGGAGCATCGTGAAATTCATCTTACGTTGGCTTGCCACTGCCGTTGCCGTAGCTGTTGTAATCTGGCTTATACCTGGCGTCGATATTCTTGGAGGCAGTTCTTCTTGGGGTGCAATTATTATTTTTGCAGCAGTATTGGCCCTGATTAACATGAGCATCCGCCCTCTTCTGCAAATCTTGAGTTTACCTATTAGCATACTGACTCTTGGCATTTTTTACCTCATAGTTAATACCTTTATGCTCTATGTTGCTAGCTGGATAGCTAACGGAATTTTCCAAACCGGCTTCATTATCGATAGCTTTGGAAGTGCTTTTGTCGCAAGTGTCGTGATAAGTATTATCACGTTTATCATCAACGGAATTACTGGCGCAAACGACAAAAAGGAGTCTTGAGCCTCCAACTGTTTAGGCGTTTTGATTCGTCCAATACCTAGACTATCCGAGCGCTACATCTAGGATCATCATAAGCACAAAGCCAACCATGATGCTTGTCGTTCCAGCATTTGAATACTTGCCCAACTGCGCCTCAGGCAAGAGCTCTTCGACAACGACATACATCATTGCACCTGCCGCAAAAGCTAGCATCCACGGCATAAAGGGAGAAATGAAGCTAATCCCTAAAACCACCAGCACACCAAAGACTGGCTCGGCAAGTCCGGAAAGCGCTCCCATCGCAAAAGCCTTTTTCGGGCTCATGCCTTCTTGTAAAAGCGGTAGCGAAACGGCTGCCCCTTCGGGAACGTTCTGGATGCCAATACCGACCGCCAAGGCTATCGCCATCCCCATGAGCGCTGGATCGCCTCCCTGCTGAGCCGCCATTGCAAACAAAAGCCCGACACTCATTCCCTCGGGAATGTTGTGCAGAGTAACCGCGGTGAACAGCAAGGTTGGTCGCTTCCATTTCGAAGGCAAACCTTCTGGATTAGTGCTACTTGGATGAATGTGCGGCAAAATCGCATGGAGGCCCATCATGAGGAAGACTCCCAGGAAAAATCCTCCAGCCGCAGGAAGCCACGAGATTCCTCCCGCAGATTCGGCCATTTCAATTGAAGGAATAAGCAGGGACCAAACCGAAGCGGCGATCATAACACCCGCCGCAAAACCAAGGAATACTCGCTGCATCAGTTCGCTTTGCTTGTTGCGGAAAAGGAAAACGGAAGATGCGCCAAGAGTAGTCATGAGGAAGGTGAACCCTGTACCGAGCGCTGCCCAAATAAGTGCATCTACCATGCTTTTGCCTCCCTCCGCGGAATCTGTTCTACTTTATTGTCGCACAGTTTATCAAGCTTTGGGCAGGACCGGGCGAAACGATTGAGCGAACCGCCGCCCAGCATCGTGTTGCGTCGGGCGTTGCGTCGAGTACGCTGGGTGCTGCGTGTTGAGTGCGTCGGGTGTTGCGTCGAGCACGCTAGGCGCTGCGTTTCGAGTGCGTCGGGTGTTGGAGGTCGTTGAGGTTAGAGCAGCCAGACCCAAGGCACCGTGGGCTGAGCTCAAACTCGTCAAAACGGCTGTCTCCAAGCACAAAACTTCGTTTGCTTACTGGTTTTCTGGAATTTCGGGAGCTGCCTGGGAAAGAATCTTGCTTTCGCCCTTCATATAACCTGGTAATTCCCTCGGGAGATATTTCTAGCAGTAAGCTATCGCAATTTTGTACTGTCATGTGGCTCGAGACCAAGTTTTCGCCGCGATTTCCTTGCGTGCGGCAGAGGTGGGCCTTAGTCCGGATTCATTGAGGCACTTTCTGAGCCCAAGCACTGCCGTTGTCAAAGAAATACCTGGTCAAAATTAGCGACCTCCGATAATAGCAAGCAGGAGCCTATGAAAAATCCGGACTAAGGCCCACCTCTACCAAAAAAGCCTCGTCTGCGAAAAAATATGGTTTGAGAAGACCAGCTACTAAGCGCGCTTCACGGTTTTGCAGGGGCGTATCGCTTTTGGGTACCGTAATAAGGGGCGAAGCTGCTCACGCTCGCATATAATTCTGCGATGTTGTAATCGAGCGACATAACCCGAGCGTGCTGGGAAAGAGTAGGTCTTGTATCCCTCACCTGCTTCGAAAAATCTGTTGCCGGCGATGAAGGCACTACGGTGAAATGTCCTGTTTCGGGCTCGAGCAAACGAGCACGATTCTCACATGCTCGTCTATGCGATGCCTGATTGAGCTCTTCAGCAGTTGCAATCTCAACTGAAAACGAAGGCCTTCGAAATGCACAATATGTATGAGGAGCTAATGCTGGAATAATCTCTGGTGCTTCAAGTTCATACACAATCAGACAGCGCCTGCCTACAGAAAAAGTGTTAAGAGCGCCAGCAGATTCCTCCGCCGCAAACGGATCAACGCCTCTCATCTGCTCTATGTCGGATCTAAGCTCAAAGCTAATCGCATAATGCCTCATAAACTTCGTGGTAAGAAGTGCATCAGGGTAGCGAACTCCCTCATACATCAAAGCTTGCCCGGGCTTGAGAGTTTTCGCTTTTTCCTTCCGAACCCTACCTTCTTCATCAAGCATTACTCTATATATCTGGCGTGGTTTGAGCTCGTTGAGCAGGGCGAAGTACACCCAATACTCGTAGCCACAGCACCAAAGACTGTGCATCTCCGCTTCAATTCTCTGCAAGACTTTACACATAAGCTCGGAATATGACAAGGAAGCTTTAAGGTACTCAAGGATTAACGGCGCAACGACTTTACACATTGCTCGAACGGGGCTTGCAAGAAAATCCCTCAGTGCTGCAGGAATCTCTACCCTGTCGATAGCAGCGAAAAGCATGAAATTTTGCTCGGCTTTTGCAAGGCTCACGCGCAGTTTCTCAACAGAAATACTTGACTCTTCAACTGCCTCAGCTGCAACCATCGATGCAACCGTGTCAAAAAGGCCATTGAAGTATTCTTGCGCCATAGAGGGCACGACAATTGTGTCATTCGTGAACTCGACCGCAGGACTTTCCTCGATATATGACCGGAGCACCTCAAGCGCACCCCACACCACATCATTTTCGCTGTACGTTTGCACCCTCCTTGCAAGCGCCTCCCTAAATCCGCAGCCATCTCTACCACGGCGACGAGAGTCTTTGCAGCAAAGCCCTCAAGTCAACTGAGAGTTGTCCCGCACGTCGGGTCGTAGGATTTATTGAAGAGAGAAGTGTTTTTGGTTGCAGTTGCCACCCTCCCTGAGCTTTGCGCTACAACCGAAACCACCGGGATATTATTCGGACGGCTTCTTCAATAAATTAGATGGAGGAGCATTGCAGGGCTTCAATGGGTAATGAACTCTCGAGTAATGCATTCTTCCTCCACTCGTGCGGAGACAACATCTCATGGGCGCACCTTACAAAAGCCTTGAAAAAGTGGGAGTAGCCAAAAGATGTAGAGTATCAAACTACCCTTTAACCTGGTGTTTTACCATTTTGGTTTGGCGAAAAACGCTAATCGAGTAGCAGATTTTGTTCTTGAAGCACTTTCATGGCTCCTACGCGTCCGCTCACGTTGAGCTTCAGATAGATATTAGCCAAGTGCTTTTTGACCGTAGCCGTTGAGATAAAAAGGCGCTCAGCAATCTCTTTGGTGGAAAGACCTGCGACAAGAAGTTGCGCTACTTCCTTTTCACGCAAGGTTAAGCCAGGGTAGTTCTCAGCCGCCGATGCACTCGTTTTTTGCGAGGCCACAATAAGCGCGAGGAGCTTTTGCGCGAAAGGTCTTTTTTGTTTGTGGCAAACGCGCTCTAATATTGGCAGCACATACTCCGCATTCTCAATGAAAATCTGTGCGGCAGTACCAACACCTTCTGAAGCATCAATCACGCGCGCAAGGTTTTCTTCAGCCTTTGACACTTCCTGCTCGCGCTCATAAACACAGGCAAGGAGAAGTCCCCATTCTATCTGGCTAAGAATTCTGTCCTTCGGAATTGACGCAAGACTTTGTTCGAGCGCGGCGATATCAATTTCTTTGTTGTCTACAAATTGTAGACTGAGTAAAAGCCACTGCACCGGATCATAGCTCTCAGCCTGCGCAATGCCCTCGAAGGCTTTGGCTCGCAGCAATCCCTTTGCCTGCCAGGAGCGCAAAGCTACTAAAGAAGGAAACTCAAAAGCAAAGGCAAGTTGTGAGGTCTTGAGACTTTGCGCGAGAGCTTCTTCGGCCTCTTCAGTTTTACCCTCGAAGAAACTGAGATGCGCTTGCACTGCATATGCTCGCCCGATGTAGAAAGGGTTCCACGAATCAAGGCCATGACTTAAGACGTAGTCAACATTGGCTCGCGCAGAATCCAGTTGAGCCTGCTTATAGTTCACAAACGCCATCCCCGCATACGCATACACCAACATGGGATGAAAGGCATGCATCGACAACGGAACAGCGTGCAACACCTCTTTAAGCCAGATACTTGCCTGCTCGAACTCACCGAGAACCGCGTTCACCAAGCCCATGGTTGAGCGCGCCATATTCAACAAGTTGAAGTTGTCGCGGGTTAGAGGCAGCTCGAGCGATTGCTTGGTATAACGAAGGGCCTCTTCAGGCGCTGTGAGCGTTTTTCCTCCCCCGAGAGTTTGGTAGCAAGCCCCTTTGAGATACTCAAAGCGAGGAGTCAAATACGCAATTGCTTTTTCTGCTGGCTCAAACGAGCTATCGTCTCCGTATACAAGGCTGTATACAAGTGACTTTATTCCCATATACAGAGCATAGAACTCATCCTTTTCCCCAGATAAGTAGCCTTTTGCCACCTCCAAACGACTGAGAGCTTTTTGAGCATCGCCGGTAACCACAAGAGGAAGCACATGTGCCACACATAGCTCTGGGTTTGCTTCGATGCATTCTTCTGGCAAATAGCTAAACCAGTGCATGAGCACCACCAGCAAATCATGTTCGTGTATATCGATCCAGTTTCTCGCAATGAGTTGCTCAATGCGCGCATGGTCGTCAAATTGAGAAGCAGCGTCAATGGCTTCGTTAATCATGCCCTGCTCTTCATACCAAAGACTTGCTCTTGTACCTATTTCTCTTCTGAGACTTTCATCCTGAACCTCTATATGGCTCTGCACCGATGCAACGAAAAGAGCATGATAACCGTAACTAATCTCTTCACCAGCACCAGGCGTTTCATTCACAAATAGACTGTGGGCTTTCAAATATCCAAGCGCCTCTTCAACCTCTGCCGCGCTTTTACGCGTTATTGCTTGAGCCAACGAGACAGAAAAACTCGGCACACAGCTTGTGATGTAGAGAAACTCTTGGATGCTTGATGGAAGACCTCGCACAACTTCTTCGTAGAGATATTCCTGAATCAGTCGATCAACTTCAAAATTAGGAAGCGCCTCTTGGATATCGAGATTTTGCGAGTATGCCAAAGAGGCTAGCTTGACAGCAACAGGCCAACCCTTTGTATATTCCTGAATGAAATTGGCTTCCTGCGTGTTAAGAAATTGATTACTCAGCACGAAAAGATCCTGAACCTCGCGGATGGTAAAACTCAGGTCTTGCTCGTTGATTTCGCCAACTCTTCCCTGTTCACGCAAGGCAGTGATTTCGAGCGGAAGAGAAACTCGAGAAGTAATAATCAAGTGCAAATGCTCGGGAATCTGAGAGATGAAATACGAAAGACTTTCGTGAAGCAGTGAGTCTTGCTCGAGGTTGTGATAATCCTCAAGGATGAAATAGAGGGGCTCATCATGCTGATTGAGTAGTAACAGTACCTGATCAATAAAGCCTTTTGCAGAAGAAGAGTCGTTGATTCGAAGAGCTTGTTCGAAAAGCTCGATTAGCGGATACCCCGCAGCGTCACAGGAACTAACGAAATAAGCCCAGAATCGATTGAGCGCGCCGTCCTCCTTATCAAGAGAAAACCACGCGCAACGATGCTCTGTTTTTGCAGCCCACAGCGATACAGCACAGCTTTTCCCATATCCAGCCGCTGATCGCACGACTACAAGCGGAAGATGAGAAAACGAATCAATCTTCTTGTTGACGCGACGACGAAAGAGCACGTCAACCGGCAAACCCACAGGCTTTATCTTTACCTGCAAGACGACAAAGTTTTGATCAGCCACAGCGTACTTCACGAAGCCTCTTCTCCGCTAGCTTATCCTTGTTTGCGGTACTCTTCCATTAGCGCCGCAAACGCAGGCATAGCTGCGACAATGGTCTTTTCGCTCACGCAGTATCCTATGCGCACCCATCCCTCGCAGCCAAAACTCGTCGAGGGAACCAACAAGAGCTCATGGGCTTTCGCGCGCTCTGCAAAAGCTTCCGCTGAAGGCTCGAGCGCTTTCATCCACAGGTAAAAAGCACCCTGAGGCTCGACGTATTCGTAGCCAAGAGAACTGAGCCCTTGCGTGAGAAGATCTCGATTCGCAGCGTAGGCAGCTATGTCGGTTGGCACATCAACGCAGCGTTCGATTACCGCTTGAAATAGCGAGGGCGCGCACACAAAGCCAAGAGCACGTCCAGCTCCGCACACTGCCTTATACACCTGTTCAGCCTGGGGCATGTGCGAGGGAACGTAAATATAGCCGATGCGCTCACCAGGCAAACTAAGCGATTTTGAGTAGGAATAGCAAATAATCGTGCGATTATACAATGCGGGGACAAAGGGAGGCTCAAGACCATCGTAGACCAGCTCGCGATACGGCTCATCGCACAAAATGGTGATGGTGCTCGCGTATTCTGCCTCCTTGCTTTCGAGAAGCTGCGCCAAAGCAAGAAGCTCTTCGTGCGAATAAACTACCCCGACAGGATTGTTGGGAGAATTGATAATGATGGCAGCGGTTTTTTGAGTAATTGCTGCTTCAAGCGCTTCAAGATCAAGATGGAAATCGTCTGAGCGCGCAGGCACTTCGACACAGCTACAGCCTGCCTGCTCGGTCCACACCTTGTATTCTGGAAAATATGGACTGACCACAATGACCTCATCGCCAGGATTAGTAAGCGCGTTTAGCGAGATGCTTAGAGAAGCGGCGGCTCCTGCGGTCATGTAAAGATCTTCTGGACTTGCCTCGATGCCAAACCTTCGGCTAAGAGAACGAGCGATTGCTTGCCGTACTGCAGGAGACCCTTGCGCAGGAGTGTAGCCATGGACGCTTTCGGAGTCATGCTCAATCAAATCAAGGATAGCCTGCCGTACTTCTTCGGGAGCAGGGATGCTTGGGTTGCCTATGCTGAAATCAAATACCTTTTCTTCGCCTATTTCTGCTTTGCGCTTCAAGCCATAGGCAAACAAAGCTCGAATGGCATTCGGCTCATTTCCTAGGCGATACATATCCTGATTCAGCATTGCTATACCCTTTCATGTCGATAGTCCTATTCTAAGGCTTGCGACATCTTCCTCAAGCAAAGACAAGGAATAACGGCAACTTTTACCCAAACCACTTCGCATAGAGCTCGTCGTATTTCCCATTGCTTTTGATTGCCTCAAGCGCCGTATTCAGGGCTTGCGTCAACTTTGGATTCCCTTTGTTAACCATCAGTGCATAGTAAGATCCCGTTGGAATTTCTTGCACGATGCTCACGTCTTGGTATAAATCCTTTGTGTAATAGTGAGCAACAGGGACATCGATAACAATTCCATCTATCTGGCCTGATTGCAAGGTGGCAAAAAGTGCGGGCATCTCTTCAAAAGCAAGGACCTCGGCACTTCTGATATTCTCAGCTGCCCAGCTTTGTCCGACGCTCCCCGCTTTTACACCTACTTTTTTACCCTCAAGATCTTCGGCTCCCGAATAGTTTGAGCCCTTCATGACCAGAATGCCTTGGTCTGCGGCGCAATAAGAATTAGTAAAATCGACTCCGCTACTCAGCTCATCTGAAACAATGAACGAAGACGCGCCCACATCAGCCCTGGTACCTGTTGTAATCATCGAAACAATTGTATCGGCCTCAACGGGAGAGAGATATTCAAGTTCGCAACCCATCTCCTCGGCCAGCAATGCCATCAGTTCAATCGAAAAGCCCTTTTCTTGCCCTTCTTCAAAGCTTTCGTAAGGAGGGAAATCCAGCTCTGAGGCAACCGTCAGCTTGCCTTCATTAATCAACTCATACGCAGTTGAGTTATCGGCAGAAGAAGAACTCTTCGAAGTGTTTCCACCAGAGCAAGCCAACAAAGAAAAGCTCAAGGCCATCACAAGCGCACTAATGAGCACCAGAAATCGTTTCTTCGTTACAGTCATAGTGCTCCCTTCATTGCCTTATGGCAGGTACATGTTCTATCGCAATGCTATACACGATAGAGTTTCAGGGAGCGTTTGACAAACGTTTCGCGGCCTTCATTCGTGAACGGCCGCAAAACGAAATGGCCTACTCTCCACTATGAAAGGCGAAATACGCAGCTCCGTAAATGCCGCAATCATGAGCAATCTTCGAAATGATAATCGGCGTTTCTTTGCACACTGACAAGGCATAATTGCGATAGCGCTTCTGTAGCTCATCCATAAAAATGTCAGACGAGCCCATAACTCCACCACCCAAAACAAAGAGCTCTGGATTAACGGTTTTCGATGCATAGGAAAGACCGCGGGCAAGATATTCGGTGAAGCTATGCATCGCCAAATTAGCCATGCGATCTCCGTTTGCTGCAGCTTCGAATACATCTCGTGAATTGGAAAATACCTCTTGAGCGGTGCGCGTTTCTTCCATATATGATGAGTCGAGAATTCCCATCTTTTTTCTTAACTCAACATTTTTCTGCTCTTGTTCGAAAAACTCTTGCGCCGTTGCCGTGATTCCGCTGCTCGAAGCATAGCGCTCCAAACAACCTGTCTTGCCGCATTTGCAGGGTCTGCCATCCTCAGGCTCCATACACATATGCCCGATTTCGCCAGCTGCGCCATGAGCTCCCGCATAAAGCTGACCGTTGATGATGAGACCTGCGCCAATGCCCGTGCCCACCATTACTACCACATAGTTTTTGACCTGCAGTTCAGCGCCGCTGCCCATCCACATATCGCCAAGAGCTGCCGCGTTTGAATCGTTGATGACGCAAGGTTTCGCATTCGGAAAAGCAGCCTTGAGCAGCTTTCTGTAGCGAGATGTATCCACGTCAAGATTTGGTGCTAGCTCAAGCTCGCCCTGCTCGTTGACCATGCCCGGCAGTGCCAAGCCTATTTTGGTGATGTCGGTAGTTGCGAGACCCGAAACTGCGAATATCTGCCCAAACTCAGAATTAATGACGTCAAGCGAAGAGCGCTCTGCCAAAAACGAAGTCTTGATAGAATGACTCGCTAAAAGATCGCCCTCACGGGTAAAAAGACCGATCCGTGTATTTGTGCCTCCTACGTCGATTCCGAGCGCATAGTCTGTCGCAGTCTTTGCAGGGTTTTCATTCGGTACCATATCGCCTCCTAAACGATTCGATTTCTGCGTTTCCTTTCCTATTCCTGTTCCAGAGCACGGGCAAGTATCTGCATGCGATCTTCGACTCCCTCGATAATCTTCGAGCATTCTCTCAGCTCATCGTAAGAATCGATCCCCTTAATTTCACGCAATGCTTTGTACTTAAGGTCGTGCTCAAGGCTCGCCCAGAAGTCCATGGCCACTGTGCGCAGCTGTATTTCTACAGGAATTTCTTCGCGCTCGTTTAAAAAGTGGACGGGAATCTTGGCGATGATGTGAAGGCTTCGGTATCCGTTTTCTTTCGGATTAGCGATGTAGTCCTTCACATTAACAATCGTTAAATCGTCTTGCTTCTCTAGGCTGTCGAAAATATTGTAAACGTCTGAGATATATGAGCAGATGACACGCAATCCGGCAATATCGAGGATGTATTCGGTCATGTCTTCAATCGTAGCTTTTTTGCCATAGCGATCGAGCTTCTCAAAGATGCTCGCGGGGTTTTTCAAGCGCGATTCTATGTGGTGCACGGGGCTTCGCTGGTTGGTAAGCTTAAGATCTTGGTCAAGAATTTCGAGCCTGACCTCCATTTGTCGCATCGCTGCGTGATATTTTTGTAGTACATCGCGCGCCATGCGCTCAAGTGCCCGCATCCGCTTGATGTTTTCGATGGACAGGTTTTTGTCCAGCTCCATTCCTTGGCTTTCAGTCATACATTCCTCACTCAAGAGTCTTTGCTTGCGCCCAGAGCTCTTCCATTTCTTCTACCGAAAGATTCTCAGCCCGTTTTCCTTGCGCCCAGGCAGCTCCCTCAATAAATGCCCAGCGATTTTTAAACTTACGACACGTTGCGCGTAGAGCAGTTTCGGCATCTACTCCCATCTTGCGGGAAACATTTACCAGAGTAAATAAAACATCACCCATCTCGAGCTCTACCTCGTGCTTTTCTAAAACCCTGCCCTTTTCATCCTTTGGCGCTTGATCGTAGGCATGCTTTAGTTCTTCTATTTCAGAGTATACTTGCTCCCAAACCTCATTGAGCGTTTCCCACTCAAAGCCCACTGAGACTACTTTTCGCGATATTTTACTGGCTTGCATCAAAGCAGGAAAGCCCACGGGAACGCTGTCAAGCAAGCCCTCTTCTTGTTCGGTCAGCTTAACGGCATCCCATATTGCACTAACCTCTTGTGCAGATGAGGCCTGTGCTTCACCAAACACATGCGGATGACGGCGAATCATTTTCGCATTAATGTCGTCGATGACATCATCAATGGTAAACTCGCCGGCATCTTGGGCGATTTGAGCCTGCAACACAATCTGCAAAAGCACATCTCCGAGCTCTTCACGCAGATGAGCGACATCGCCCTGCTCTATCGCATCAACCGCTTCATAAGCTTCTTCAAGCATATTGCTAGCGATGCTTTCGTGCGTTTGTTCACGATCCCAGGGGCAGCCATCAGGAGCCCTCAGTGCAGCGATGGTCGAAACAAACTCATCGAATGCGGGATGTGCGCTCACGCTTTGTTCTTTCAAGCATCTACCTCCAGTAATTCTTAGCTTACGCTAATTCTTCCTTGCGGCTCGGCATAGCGTTCACTGATAATTCCTCCCAGCTCAGAGCTTACATAATTCGTAAGCGCATCAAAATCTGACACACCCGTGGTTACTCCGTTGGCATTGTAGGCCTTTGCCATCGCGTAATAGGTATCGCCACCATCAGTAATGAAGCTCGCAGCTGCGATTGTGTATTGAGCATCAAGCGAAAAGCCCTTACCCCCTACATCAGTAATGGTTATGCGTGCACCCGGATTTGCTGGCGCAAAATATGTCGAGTTGGGATATTGCTCGCCTTGCTCGTATGCAACGCTCGAGTTGATGGAGTAGGTAATGCCTGCTACCTGCGGGAATCCTGCAGAAGCCGAAGGTAAGCTATAGGTTGCAGCTTCGATTGTTTCGAGAAGCTCTGCGCCCGTTACAGTGACTACGTTCAGGCTGTTGTCGTAGGGTGAAACAGTTTTGAGGTCGTTCATGCTGATATCGCCTGCCGCAATGGATGCTCTAATGCTGCCACCATTTACGATTGCGCCATCAACCTGCCTATCGCTTACTTGCTGCGCTTGCCATAAAGCAGCATCAGCCACCAAATCACCGAGATTTGTTTCTTGCGTGCGCACGCCTGATTCGCGCTCGCCATTCAAAGGAACCGAAGATGTGGCAACAACCTTCGATAGCTCGGTTTGAACTTCGCTGTTTGTGCGGTTGATGAGGTCTTCAGTTGCTTGATCTTTGCCGCTAAAACTACCGTAGGTGACCATCTTTTCGGTAATTGTTCCATCTTCAATAACTACAACACCGATGTTTTCGAGGTGGGCACCAGTGCTTACAAGCTGCGCCCCATTTACAGTCTCATTCACAACCTCATGATCGTGACCGTCTATGAAAAGATCGATACCTTGCGTGTGTTCGAGCACGTCAATCGAGCGATTAGGCTCTACCCCGCCAACGCTTCCGAGATGTCCAAGACAGACGATGATGTCGCAGCCTTCATCCTTTAGGGTATCAATCTGCTCTTGTGCGCAGGCATACATGTCTTCGCCTGCAAGAAACTTGAGTCCAGCCACATTCTTCGGGCTTGATTTGGTCTGCGTTTCTGGAGTTGTGAGGCCAAACACACCAACTTTCTTGCCACTTTCTAAGGTGAAGATGGTATTGGCATCAACATAGGTTTCGCCTGTTGCCTCAACAATTATGTTAGCCGAAAGCATCGGGAAGTTTGCCGATTCTCTTAGCGTGTTGAGGTTGTCAGCGCTCCAGTCAAACTCGTGGTTGCCGAGCGTCATCGCCTGATATCCCGCCTGATTCATGAACTCGATAGCGCTTGCGCCATGTGAAAGGTTAACGAGACTGGTGTCTTGAATGGCGTCGCCAGCATCAAGGAGAATAACTTCGTATCCTTGACTTTTGTAATCTTGGACGAGCGCAGGAACAGCTGACATACCCATGACACCTGGCGTTTTGTCAGTAGGTTCTGCAGCAACATCATACCCGTGCGTATCGTTAGTATGAATGATTGCAAGTTTGCTTTCTGAGGTGTCTGACTCTTGCGGTGCGTTCGAACACCCATAAAAAGGCGCCAAAGCCAGTGCCAAAACGAGGGCAAGTATGCCCGCAATCGCAGACCTCCTGCTTATCTGTGAGCCAGCCATTATTCGGTAACCATCACAGGAATTTTTGCTTCGTGCAATACTTTGTAGCTCACAGAGCCCATGAACTCTCTGATGCCAGAAAGCCCACGACTACCGACAATAGCCAAATCGTAATCGCCAGCATCAATCATCTTCATAATCTCGACAGCAGGTGATGCGCCTTTGAGCAGATAGGTGGTGATTTGCTCGTCTATCTCCTCCATAATATCTTGCGCCTCGTGAAGTACAGCGGTGCTGTCTTCAATCATCATGTCAATAATTTCTGCAAGGTTTTCGGTTTGCATTCCTGACAGTGCCGGAATTGGAGCAACGTTGATAATGTCAATTTTTATTTCAGAATTGAGAATTGCAATATTTTTAGCCATTTCAAGAGCCCGTTTTGAGTGATCTGACCCATCATAAGCTACGAAGATTTTTTCGAGTGCCATCTGAGTTCCCTTTCCCTAGTATGTCCCATCCTTGGTATCTTGAACCATCTTAATACAAGCATTGGTTATTCACTATGGATAAAACTGATTGTTTAACGTCCCGAAAACTGCGACGCAGTTTGTGGCTCGGCTCTCGCAGTGCGAATACTTGGGCGGCCTACCCATCCGAACGAAGGTGTTTGCTGGTCAAACCTCTGCAAGGTAGCGTGTGGTGGTCGGGCGGTTGTCTGTGGTGATGTTGCGGAACGCCAAGCACGGTGCATGCGAGGTGCTAGTGATGACGTTGTGCGTGGCGGCGCTGGTCGAGGTGACACCACGCGTGATGTTGCTGATACGAAGTTTGCTTGCCAATAGATACTCTGTGAAATGCTATGCGTGGTGCTAGATTCCGCAAAACAGCCCTCACCTGGCACAAAAAGTGTTTCGCTTGCAGATTTGAGCAGATATTCGGTGCAACCCGGGGAGCAGATTCCGTGCGACCAGGCATGATGCATCTGGGCGGCATAGCTGACAGGTTTCAGACACGCGAAATATCCGGAAATTTGCAAGCGGGACGGGTTTTCTTCCAAAATCTACTGGTTTTCCCGATTCTAGATGGTAGCGATTCTAGGTCTGTGTCGATTCTAGGTCGGTACCGCGAAACGCCCCCAAACCGCCTTCTCGCAGTACAAAATTGCGGTTCCAGGTAGATTCAGGTGAATCCTTTATGCGAACTACCATGTAGCAAGCGTGTGAACAGGCATGATGCGTTGTTGTTACGCGTTTCTTGCAGCTCTAACAGTCCAGGTGCGCTAAAAGGAGTAAGCAGCCGCAATTTTGTACATAATCCTATGGCCTTGACGCACTTTGACCACGGCGCTCGTACAGAAAGATGGAACTCTGGCGAAACGGCGTGAAGGCGCGAGGCATGGGAAGAGCCGCGGGGAGCGAAAAGCGAAAGAACCACGCTGCTGCGTTGGCGCGAACTGTGCAGCAAGATGGTCGGCTACGACGGGGCGAACTGTGCAGCAAGGTAGTCGGCTGCGTCAGCGAAGTGGCGCCACAGAGCAAAAGACCTACACCAGAGCGCCGCTGCCGATTCACGCTGCAAAGCAATCACCTGCGCCGGAGCGGACAATCGCTGCAAGGTATTCAGTTACGCGATACTTACGAAAGGCTTTCTACCGTGAAGCCCATGAAGCGTTCGGCATTTTTCCACAGCAACTTTTCTAGCTCGTCGTCGGTGAAACCGCACGAGGTGAGGCGCTCAAACTCTAAGGTTGGATCCCACATTGGAAAATCGGAGCCAAACATCACACGATCAACCCCATAGGTGTGAACGAGTTCGCGCGTGCGTCGATTACCGAGAAACGCCATCGCAGAAGAAGCGTCGAAAAAGCAGTTCTCTTCGTTGAGATTGTCGACCGCAATATCGAATAACGACCAACCTCCAAAGTGAGCAGCATCAACCACTAAGTCGGGAAAAGTCTGCAAGACATGCTTGAGCCTGCGGGGATGTGAGTAGTCGTAGCGATAGTCACCAGTGTGAATAACCACAGGAAGCTTTCCTTCAATGATTTCGTAGAGCTCCATTAATCGTGGGTCGTCGAGGTTGACCTTTTGCGAATCGGGATGAATCTTTACCCCGCGCAAACCAAGTCCGATTGCGCGCTCGACTTCTGCTTCCATATCTTCACAATCTTGATGCATGCCCATAAAACCGATGAACTCAGGATGAAGATTGCATTGTTCGGCAATGAAGTTGTTGATGATTTCGGTTTGCTCTTTCTTCATGGCAACCGAATGAACAATATAGTTAGTAATGGGTGAAGTCTTCATGTGTCCAAGCAGGTCTTCTGACGTACCCTTGCCTGCCATGGGAACGAGATAAAAATCACCCACGCTATCAACTGCGCGATCTGCAATTTTGTGTGGGTAAATGTGGGCGTGCGCATCAATTACGGTAGAAGGAAATGCTGACATGGGAGTCCTTTTCTTGTCGGTTTTCACCAGTGATAATACTCCTTCACACGATTGTTGCAAGTAGAAAGTTTACGCCGAGGCTTTCTTGCTGATGAAATTTACCAGAAGGGAATACCTACTTCATGGATTTATCAGGGCAATCGAGCGGCAACTCAGGGCTTTTCGCAAGAGCCATCTTAGCGCGAAAACGCAGATGTAAAACTGCTTAAAACGCCATACGCAGGCAACTTCGATTTTCCACTTACGAACAGGCAACAAGATAGTGAAGCTGTCTGCACCTTGTGATAGTATCGGCTTAACGTATGCGTGGGTGCGTATTGTATATTGGGGTGGAAACGATTCTCGACAGCTTTTATCGATTGTCGTGCGGAAAGTATCGATAGCAAGTGAAGTATACAAAGAGAAAAACGGGTGGATTTACTCTTTCTGAACTACTGGTTTCGGTAGCAATACTCATCATATTGCTTGCTCTCGCCACGCCCTCAATCATTTCCGCGCAGCGAAACATGCACCTTACCGAACTCGATAATGATGCAAACAGCATCGCAATCGCAGCTCAAAGCACTATGACAAAAATGAAAGTCGCGGGCACTTGGCTGCCCATGCTCAATAAAAACGACGACTACAAAAGTCAATCAGCACACAGCCTCCCCGAGGTAAAAAACGAGAAAGACATCTATTGCTTTACCGCCGAGCAGGCAAAAGCAAATGGCATCGTACTTCAAAGCTCAATCGAAGAGAGCGTTTACAAGGGCGATTTCATCATCGAATACAGCCGCTCAAGCGCGAGCGTCTGCGGCGTGTTTTATTCGGATGGCAAAAATGGAATCCTCGATTTCTCCGATCCTGAGCCTGGCAGCACGCCTGCTCAAAACTACTATGCGGCCCTAGGCAACAGCAGTGGTCGCGAGCATGACGCACTGGCCTGCCCCCATTTTCTGTACCAACCAAAATGTTAGTTTCTAAGCTGCGATCGCTTGGATTGCAGGAGGTCTGTAGCCAAGCGAGCTATGGGGTCGTTCGTAGTTATAGTAGCGTATCCATTG